>DOMR01000140.1:2978-7031 GCA_003509845.1 Chitinophagaceae bacterium
GAAATGAAGCCGGCAGTCCTGAATTAAAAAAATTAGATCAAATTCTCTAAATCATTTTGATCCTTTGCTCTATTGGCAGCCATTTTAGCAGTAATTAAATCATTTTTATGTATAGTTCTAATAGGCAAACCATCTAAATCAAAAACTATAGAATTATTAAAAGCGAAATCAAAATTAACCCCTTTTAAATTAATCAAAATATCAATAGCCACAGGAGGTTTACCATATGTAAAAACGTCCCACTCAGGATGTGAAATGAAATTTTCAAGTGTCATATCAAAAATCGGCATACCAAATTCCTCAAATGCCGAATTTAATAAAACATAATTTTCTTTAGTTCTATCTACCCAGATATCCATATCACCTGTAGTACGAGAATAACCATGTAATATAACCGAATATCCTCCAACAAGAAGATATTTAACTTTATTATTATTTAATGCATTTAAGAATTCTCTAAAGTCTTGATTGAAGATATTACCAATTATTTGTTCCATGACTTGGTTTTAAAAACATTCTTATCCATTCGAGGCGGATTCTCTGCATTAAAATTGAATGCAATACTATTTAGATAATTTGCTATTTTAAGTCTTTCTACTACACTTAAATCCTTATAAAAAATAGAATGATTATCCGCATCGCTAAAAGTGTGAGCTTTAAAAGAATTTCTATCTAATTTATAAGGTTGCATACTCAAATATACGATAGTATTATAAATGGCATTAAGTTAAATTTGTATTATGAGAATTATAAATCCTCAGGCTTGATATGAACAATTTTTCCATCTACAGAAATAACTAATGGTGTATTTGTTTTTTTATGAGAAGCAATTACTTCTTGATTCAAGTTGCTTAAGCTCGAAATAATTCTTTTAGCTTCATCACTTCTAACATATTGTATTTCTATATGCTTTTCATTAATTTGTTCCATTTGTGAAAATTTGAAATTAATAATTGATTTTGATAAGGTTTTTCAGCTATCAAATCCAACTTGGATTCAGAGTTATCAAAAACTAGTAATTCATCTACTAAAGGTATATAAATATTTACCAAATTTGATATACTTCTATGATACCTTCTTTTAACTACTTCAGCCTCAATGTTATGTCCCCCTTGTTGAACTCGTCCACTAACACGTTGAATTGCTAATTGAGAATCATTTAACCAAAAATAAATTAATATTATTCTATACCCAATGAGCTGAGCAAACTTTATTGTTTCATGATAACTTCTCGTTGATAGTGTCGTTTCAAATGAAAAAGAATATCCAACTTTAAGAAAATCATCAATTTGAGTCAGCATCATTCTCCCTGCTAGAAAAGCAACAGACGCCACATCATTTGGTCTTAATTCTTTTGCAATATCATCTGCATTTATATAAACAATATTACTTGGCAAAAGAAGCCTTGAAGCCGTTGTCTTCCCGGCTCCATTACAACCTGCAATGATGTATAATTTTTTATCCATGATTAGTAATAATTATGTTCAGTAAACCTACTACAACTAATCACCTAATAACTCAAAACAAAAATTCAATTACTAACAAGTTATATATTCGAATAAACTCTAAATATGATAATGCATCCTACCCTCCCGCTGCAAATACATTCACTATTTGTTGGGTTAACTTAATCGCCCACTTGGTATATTCTAATTTAGAAGGATGTAATCCGTCCACCGCTAAATAATCAGTTTTAAATCCATCCACACGATACCCATCTGTAATATTTATAAAATTAGCGCCATAGGCTTTCGCGTAATTTTCACAAACTGAATTGTATTTATCAATCTCATTTGCAATCACTTTTCGATCTCTTCCTGATGCAAAAGGGGTAATCCCCCAATCAGGGATACTCATTATAAAAACTCTTTTTGGTTTATTTCCTGTTAATGCAATTGCTGATTTTAGTAAGGATAAAAACACAGGCTCATACTCACTCATTGGTTTACCTTGGTATTGATTATTCACCCCAATTAAAATGGTTACAATTTGATATACTGCTTTTTTATCTGCACCAGCTAAACCATTTTTTAAATCATCTGCAGTCCATCCATTTTTAGCAATAATTTGAAGGGAATTCATTTTAAGCCCTGCTCCTTTTAACAATTGAAAAGTTTGATTTGGATAACCATCTACAACATCAATAGAAGTGCCAATCGTATAAGAATCTCCCAAAGCCAAAAAATTAATTGAATCCGAATTGATGACAGCTGGATTAGGTATAATAATATTTACATCTGTTCCCACCGACTTTGTACACGAAATACATACCACAAAAAATGCAACCACATATATTGTACATGGTTGCATTTTCAATATTTTGACAAAGCCCTTCACTACTTATCTAATGAATTTATCCAAGTTGCAATTTTACGCGCATCTGATTCAGACACTTGTGGCATTGGTGCCATTGGGGTTGCATACTCAGGCCAATTTTGAGGCTGTGGATTTTTGATTAATTGTAAAATTTTATCCACTGAATATTTTCTTTTAGCTATTTCATTAAAACCTGGTCCTACTAATTTTTTATTGGGGTTGTGACAAGCCACACAAGTATTACGAATAAGTAAAGGTTTAACTTGCTCATACGTCATTACTTCACCCGCTTTTACTTTTGCAACAGCTGCAGTCGCGGTGGGAATATTTTTAGTACTCACATCTTTTAACGACAAACTAGCGCCATCAGGAATATTGTTCAAAGTATAATAAGCTGTTGAATGCACTAAAGAATAAGAACTATCCTGATCCCTGATACCATCTAATGAAATTTTGTGGATATAATATTGTTTTAAATCACCCACAATGATACGCACGGTTAATCCATCCTCAGAAACTTTCACGCCTTTCACAGGACATTTTTTTAAATTCATGGGAGGACTACCATATACTGGCGTATACTTATAATTAAAACTTTCTACTAAATAGGAAGATAAATTAGCAGCCTTTTTCTTGTCTATTGGTTTTGTAAATTCAATTTCAAAACCATCCGGCATAGCTTTCACTGTTTTCATTTCAAAAGGCATGAATGAGTTCCAATATAATCTTTGCATTCCTTCATTCGCTTCCCCAGCTGAGCCCCATCCTCTGTTGGTTTCTCCTACAAATAAGGAGCCATCATTGGCCCATGACATACGCAATACGCCTGATTGAAATCCACTTCTGAAATCCCAAGCACAGCCTTGTAATTCTCCTTTTACCTTTTCCATAAACACACGAGATATTTTACTTTGTCCTTGGTCACCAACTAATAATTGTTCTTCAAAAGGGCCAAATACGCCCTTAGGTATTTTAACAATTTCAGAATTTGAAATTCCCAATACCCCATGTGGCAACCATACCGCTGGCATTTGTAATTCAGGTACGTCTTTCTTAATATCTGCTAATGTTTTGTAAGATTCTTTTTCTATGTTCTCCGGCTTTGCTCTTCTACCATCTTCGCCAAATTCAACTCTTGGATTTACTTTACTAAAGATAGCTTCCTGCGTTAATTTCAAAGGCGAGTTGGGCATGTTGGTCCAAACAAGTCCACCAGGGTTCCCTAAAAAAGCGCCTTTTTTTATTGGCATGATACTACCTGATCCCACCCAATCCCCTTGGTTATCGGTATAAAATAATTCTCCATCAATCATGCTTATGCCACAAGGAGATCGAAGACCTGTTGCCCAGGGTTCCATTCTGCCATCTTCAAAAATATGAAGCGCCCATCCTCTCCATGGAACAAAGCTGGTACCTGACCACCATACATCTCCAAAACCTAAATTTAATGTCACATAAAAAGAACCATCAGGTGCAATCTTTGGCCCATAACTATATTCATGGTAATTACCTGATAAAGGCCATGCATAAATAGTTTCAAAAATATCTGCCTTACCGTCCATATTCGCATCTTGCAAACGAGTTAATTCTCCTCTTTGTGCTACATATAAGGAACCATTTTTGTATGCAATCCCTAATAACTCATGTAAGCCTGAAGCAAACTTTCTAAAATAAGGTCTGGGACTTGTCGGATTTTCGACAATATATACATCCCCTCTTCTTGTAGCAATCGCTAAA
>DOMR01000140.1:7142-11495 GCA_003509845.1 Chitinophagaceae bacterium
TTTGGTGACTCTTGCGCATAACTATTTGTTTGCATACCTAAAATAGCAACAAACAAAAAAAGTATATAATTTATTGAACGCATTGACTTTTTATATTGATTTGATTTCATAAATGATATGCTTAAAATAATATTGAATAAGTGATTTTATTTTGAATCGGCAGGATTAATTCCTTTTTGCCATTTTGATTTCTGATAACTGGTTTTGCAGTTCCTATATCATCCAATCTTAAATAATAAGCATGATCGTCCATAATATAAAAGCCAGTAGAAACTTCTTCAATGACATTGGCTGATGCCAATCTAACATACATTTGGTCTGCTGCATTTTTTAACATAATAGTTCTTTGGACACCTTGTCTGTTCTCCAACATTCTGGTAACATCCGTTATTGAATTTCCATACATATTGTATTTAAATGAAGGGCGGTCTAATTCATCCAACACATATCCTTTTGAAATAAAACCAGTACCCGTTGTATCTGAAACCCATGCAGCAGTTGGATTGGCTAATTTATTAATGGATAAAGTAGGTGTGCCAAAATATTGTACAGCTCCTAATGGTTTCGATGATCCATCTCCTCTATCAATCCACATGGGACTCGCATCTAAAAAGTCGCCACGCCAAACTTGAATAACCATACCAGTATTTAAATCGTACGTGTAATTTACTTTTTCAGCAGTGCCCACATTTACAGCGTGTGTAACGCGCTTGCTTCCCGGCAAATCCATAAAGCTTCTAAGAATTGTATTTTCCTTTGCTTCCACCAACACTGGATCCTTAGTACTTAATTGTAATACTTTAGGATCGCTAATTACATATTCTCTTAAATTACTTGCACTTAATTTCAAGGAGATGGTCGCAACTTCAGATGCATAATATTTAGATAATATTAATTCAAATGGATACTCCCCTTTTTGTAATTTGATTGTTGTTTTTCCTCCTTTACGGTCATAAGGAAAAATAACTTTATTATCAATCTTAATAGTTGCCGGACCTCCTTTTGAAACAAAATTTAAATTAAACTCCCCCGATTCAGGTATAATCAATTTTCCTTTATACTGTGATAAATAAAAGTTTTTAGGTATCCCCTCCATATTCACCGTAATAGTTGGAATTGTTTTTTGCATCATCGGTTTCAACTTAGATAAATCAGGCTCCTTTTCAAATCTTCCTTGAAATATATTAACACTCATTTCAGACAAAGATGGTTTTTGATCAGGGAATTTAGTCACTACAATATTCTTAAATGCAACTTGACCATGATCGCCTTGTATTCTTAAAGCATCTTCTGCTATTTCATTTCTTGAAATTGAACCAGCAGTAGGTCCTGACAATTCTATATTTTCTTGAATCACCACCCCATTTAATTCTACTTTCAAAATTCTTGCATTCTCCGTTTTTACACCATTCACAAATCGAGGTGCTTGAAACGAAATTTTATAATGCTGCCATAAACCCGGCGCCTTACTTACATTTTGTCTTGGTGCACGACCATCAAACACTCTTTGCCCTTCGGGCCTTTTACTATCGTTACGCTCGTAAATACCACCCATATCAGTTGACCTAGGTTTAATGACGCCCCAACTATCTAACAATTGTAATTCGTATCTGCCTTGCAAATAAATACCTGAGTTAGATTCCTTGGCCATCATACAATCCAATTCAAGGTCAATATCCCCATGTTTGAAAATGGTAAATAAATCCTTACGCGCTGCGGAATCAGGTATATTAACGAGTATGCCTGTACCAGGCGTAAAGCTAATATGATGACTCTTGTTAAGGTCAGCATATACGCTTCCTGCAATATGCCAATTCGCTGTAGGCTTATTAAATTCGCTCATCGTAGTTAAATCAAGCTTTGTTTGTGCTGGCAGGTTTAGGCTAATTAGTATCGCCAAAATTGCTATACCAGATTTAAAGCAAGACACTAGATTCATTCGAAAATTTGGATGATATCCCATATTCATTATTTTGAGATAGCAATTTATGTAAAATACATTTAAAATCACTCCGCTTTTGTTATTAATACCCATAAAAAAAGCCCTCCCAATACTATTGAGAAGGCTTAAATATATAAGATTATTAATTTATACTAAATCAAAGCGATCTAGGTTCATCACTTTAGTCCATGCTGCAACAAAGTCATGCAAGAATTTTTCCTTAGCATCGTCGCATGCATATACTTCAGCTAATGCACGTAATTCAGTATTAGATCCAAGTATTAAATCAACTCTTGTTCCAGTCCATTTTACTTTTCCTGTTGCACGATCAGCTCCTTCAAATATATATTGATGTGCATCGGTCGCTTTCCAAGTGGTTGAATAGTCAATTAAATGCGCAAAAAAATCATTGGTTAATACACCAGGCTGATTTGTAAAAACGCCATGATTTGATCCATCAAAATTGGTATGCAACACACGTAATCCACCAACAAGTACTGTTAATTCAGGCGATGTTAAATTTAATAATTGTGCTTTATCAATCAACATTTCTTCAGGAGATATTAAAGTACGTGGTTTGATATAGTTACGAAATCCATCAGCAATAGGTTCTAACACTCCAAATGATTCAACATCTGTTTCGGCCTGTGATGCATCAGCACGACCTGGGGTGAAAGGAACTTTAATTTCATGTCCACCATCCTTCGCTGCTTTTTCAATGGCAGCACCCCCTGCTAAAACGATTAAGTCAGCAATGGATACTTGCTTTTCTTTATTCGCACTATTAAATGCAGTTTGAATAGCTTCCAAAGCATCTAACACTTTTGATAATTGTGCTGGATTATTTGCTGCCCAATATTTTTGCGGCGCTAAACGAATACGTGCACCATTTGCACCGCCGCGCTTATCTGATCCACGGAAAGTGGAAGCAGAAGCCCATGCCGTTGCCACTAATTCAGATACGGTTAATCCAGAAGAAATAATTTTTGTTTTTAATGCTGCGATATCTGTAGCGTCAATTAATTGATGTGTCACTGCCGGTATTGGATCCTGCCATATTAAAACTTCTGCAGGAACTTCCGATCCTACATAACGTGAACGAGGTCCCATATCACGATGCGTTAATTTAAACCATGCTCTTGCAAATGCATCTGCAAATTGATCAGGATTTTCATGGAATGTTTTTGAAACTTTTGCATAAGCTGGATCCACTCTTAATGCGATATCAGTTGTTAACATGGTTGGCGCATGTGTGATTGCTGGATCATGTGCATCTGGCACCGTTCCGGCACCTGCTCCCGCTTTTGGCTTCCATTGATTTGCGCCTGCTGGACTTTTTGTTAATTCCCACTCAAATCCAAATAAATTATCAAAATAATTATTACTCCATTTCGTAGGTGTGGTTGTCCAAGCACCTTCTAAACCTGATGTAATGGTATATTGTGCGTTACCTGTTCCATAGGTATTTTTCCAACCTGTACTTTGCTCTTCAATAGTTGCAGCTGCAGGTTCTTTACTTACATATTTTCCAGGATCTGCTGCGCCATGTGTTTTACCAAATGTGTGTCCACCCGCAATTAATGCAACTGTTTCTTCATCATTCATTGCCATACGCGCAAAAGTTTCTCTAATATCACGTGCTGAAGCAATAGGATCAGGATTGCCATTTGGCCCTTCTGGATTCACATAGATTAACCCCATTTGCACCGCAGCCAATGGATTTTCTAAATCACGATCTCCCGTATATCTTTTATCTCCTAACCATTCTCTTTCATTTCCCCAATACACATCTTCTTGTGGTTCCCAAACATCTGCTCTTCCACCAGAAAAACCAAAAGTTTTGAAACCCATCGACTCCAATGCACAGTTACCTGCTAGTATCATTAAATCAGCCCAAGATAATTTTTGACCATACTTCTTTTTGATAGGCCATAATAGTAACCGTGCTTTATCTAAATTGGTATTATCAGGCCAACTATTTAATGGTGCAAATCTTTGCATACCCGCTCCACCGCCACCGCGACCATCTGTGGTACGGTAGGTTCCCGCACTATGCCAAGCCATACGGATAAAGAAAGGTCCATAATGACCGTAATCTGCAGGCCACCAATCTTGAGAATTGGTCATTAAATCAACGATATCTTTTTTTACTGCTTTTAAATCTAAGGATGCAAATTCTTTTGCATAATTAAATCCATTGTCCATTGGATTAGACAATGTAGAATGTTGACGAAGAATATTTAATTTCAATTGATTGGGCCACCAGTCTTGGTTTCTTGTGCCAGTTCCTGCACTAGGTTGTTTGCCCGCAACTGCGGCAGGCCCTTTATAAGGACATTTTGCCTCACCTGAATTGTTTGTGTTGTTTTCCATAAGGATATATTATCATAGATAGTTTGAGGAGTAAAACT
>DOMR01000259.1:0-1842 GCA_003509845.1 Chitinophagaceae bacterium
TTGGGAACATGTGGGAAATAAGGCGATGCGAAAAGGTAATTGGAAAATAGTTAAGGATGTGGAAGATGCCGCCTGGGAATTATATGATATGTCAATGGATTTGACAGAATCCAACAATTTAGCCAAAACCAATACTACATTAATAAATGAAATGATTGCAGAATATGAGCTCTGGACAAAGCAGAATGGCGTAAAAGTTTTTGTCAAAGGAAAAAATAAAGCGGATTAAATTTGCTATTTCTCTTTTTTAGAATAACGACAATCGCTTGGTTTTGATTTTATAAAGTAGGTTTTATAATTTTTAGCTGTTGGATCCATACAACCCTCTAAATTTAAAATTTTAATACTTTTAAATTCAACAGGATGACTTTCACTTTGTAATGAAATAGTTCCTTCTGTTAATAATTGGCCACTGGTGCCAAAAATATTTTCCTGACCACTTACATTACCGCCGCCAATTTGCGGCTTTTCATATGACAACACCATTTTATCATTGGCAAAATGTTGTACCATTGAATCACCTAATACAATCACTTCTGCATTAACCCATTGATCACCATGATAAGTATCTGAAGTGGAATTAATACAATGGGGTGTAAACACTTTACCATTCATCACTACATTTGTTCCAGGCGTACATAGGTTACAGGTACTGCGTTTTTCCTTGCCATTGCCTCCCAATAACTGAACTTCAATGGATACGGGAAAGTCCTGATCCTTGCCGATGGATTCAGGAGATTGTCCATGAATCATGATACCACTATTTCTATATGCCCAACCTGGGCCATCTTTGGCTTGATCGCCTGTAAAGCGGTATTGTAATTTAATGCGGTAATAGCTGAACTTTTTATTATAAAATAAATGTCCAAATTGCTCATTAAAAGTATCATATTGGTCATAACTAACTACCAATTTTTCATCTACTACTCGAAACGTATTTTTAACATTTTCACCAGACTTTGCATACCTAATTTTGGGTGTCCATCCAGTTAAATCCTTGCCATTAAACATGGTTTCCCATGCTTCCACGGTTGATTTCTGTCCCATGACAGAGGTTGCGCATAATAGGGATAAAGCGAATAAAACTTTCATAATTCAAGTAGTTAAATGGATAAAACTTTATAATTAGGAGTATTAAATTAATACATTTTGCCGTAGTTATCAACTGTTTATCAATTTATTTCAAGAAAGAAGGGACGCAGCTATTATATTCATTAAATGACTTGTAATCACAGTTAAATTAATTAATATTGTTATGTAAATATCAAAACCTATGAAATCATTTATTTTATCCTTTTTAGTTGCCTGTGTTTCAGTAACTGCTTTCTCACAAAATCAGTATACAATCATCCCTGAACCACAAAAATTAATACCTGCTACTGGGGTGTATTCATTTAAGTCAAATACGGCTATTACTGTAATCGCTAAGGATAATGACATTTCATCGGTTGCTAAAATGCTTGCTGAGCAATTAAATGCTTCCTTTGATATTGTATTGTCTGTCAAAGCTGGTTCTTTAAAATCAACTGGTATCTTTTTTGTGCAAAATGACCAATTGGGTGATGAAGCGTATCAATTAAATATTACTACTAAAAATATTACCATTCAATCCAAAAATGGAAAAGGTGCTTTTTATGCAATGCAATCCTTGTTTCAATTAATGCCTGCACAAGTTTATACAGCGGTAAAGTCAAATATAATAGCAACAGTGCCGGCTTGCCAAGTGGCGGATGCGCCTCGATTCAGTTATCGTGGTTTAATGTTGGATGCGGGTAGGCATTTTTATTCTGTCGATTTTATTAAACGCTATATTGATTTAATGGCAGTATATAAATTAAATAC
>DOMR01000259.1:1922-3255 GCA_003509845.1 Chitinophagaceae bacterium
AGTATAAGTTCCATTAGAAAAGAGAGTATGGTGGGTGCTTACAAGGATATGAAATTTGACAAAACACCTTATGGTGGTTTTTATACGCAGAATGATATTAAGGAAGTGGTAGCCTATGCTTCAAAAAAATTCGTTACCATCATTCCTGAAATAGAAATGCCAGGACATTCTCAAGCATTGTTAGCAGCCTATCCGCAATTGGGTTGCAATCCAGATAAAATTTATGAAGTGGCTACAAAATGGGGGGTATCTGAAGATGTTTTATGTCCACGTGAGGAAACTTTTACAGTTATGCAGGATATACTTACGGAAGTGATGGCTTTATTTCCTGGTCAATATATACACATTGGTGGAGATGAGTGTCCTAAAAAACAATGGAAAGAAAGTAGGTTTTGTCAGGATTTAATTAAAAAATTGAAATTGAAAGATGAGCATGAATTACAAAGTTATTTTATTGGAAGGATAGATAAATTTATTACGTCCAAAGGTAAAAAGATGCTAGGATGGGATGAAATTTTAGAAGGAGGACTTTCGCCAAATGCAATGGTGATGTCATGGAGAGGTACTGCAGGAGGTATAGAGGCAGCAAAATTAAACCATGATGTAGTGATGTCGCCAAATAATTTTTTCTATTTGGATTATTATCAAGCAGATCCTAAAACACAACCATTGGCCATTGGCGGTAATTTACCGTTATCGAAATGTTATTCCTTTGAACCTGATTTACCAGAATTAACGGAAGCAGAAGCAAAACATATTGTAGGTGTACAAGCTAATTTATGGACTGAATATATTGGAACACCGGCTTATGCGGAATATATGACGTTCCCAAGAGCATTGGCCTTGGCTGAAATAGGATGGTCACCCAAGCGCCCAAAAAATTATGTTGCTTTTTCGGATAGAGTTAAAAAGCACATTCCTGTCATGGATGCATTGAAAATAAATTATTGTAATGTGGATTTAAAGTAGCGCGTTAACTTACTTTCCAATTTGATTAATGGTATTTTGAATGAGTCCTTTAACTGGCTTTCCTGTGTCATCTAAAAATTGAAATTTTACCTCCATAACATTCGTCGGTTTTACATCCATGATGGTTAGGAATATCTCTTTTCTATCTTTACTTAAAGTTGCATTTTTAACGATAAGCGCTTTTGTATTGTAATGATCAGAGCCATATTTTCTTGACCTTTTTAAATCCCAAGTTTGCACTTCATAGGACGTAATATCTTCTACATTTTTTTTATTTAATTCATGGGAGAATTTAATACGAATCCCATTAGCCAAAACATGTAGTGATAATGGTACAATCGTTTTTTCGCCATTATATCTAATG
>DOMR01000226.1 GCA_003509845.1 Chitinophagaceae bacterium
AATGAAGTTATAAAATATATAATACTGACAAATTAATAAGGGCATTAATTTAGGTGCTTATACATCCTATGCTTTTAGCTTCTAGGATAGATGTATAGAAAACACTTGATTAGGGGCAATTATAATGTATTTAAATGCCATTGCTACGTAAACATAAGTTTGTTTATCAATGAATTACGGGGTTTTAGTTGCTTTACGCTATTGTCAACAGATAAATCATTTTATGCAAAGTCAAGTTATCATTTGCGACCAACAAACCCTGTATGCATTAGGATGTGGTGCAATCATTAATGAACAACCCCAATTTAATGGGTATACGATTATACGTAACCTACCTATGTTACTTGAAATCATGTCCAAGGATCATCCCAGCTATGATTATCCTAAGGTGCTTGTAATAGATAGTGGTATGTTAAACTTTGCAAACCCTATTACCTTTAAAACAATTCATCTTATAAAAAATAGCGTTCCCATCATGGTGTTATTTAATGACGAGGACGAGGTGCACCTGTATCATTTAATTGATAATGGCTTTTCGGTGATTGTATCAAGACATGTTTCTGAAAAAGAATGGGTAAAGGCATTAACAATGGCACAACAAGACAAGGTATATTTTTGCGAAACCATTGCTGTCAAAGTTTTTGCATTAATGAATCAGATGGAAAAAATCAAGCAAATTGAAATCATGCAGCAATTAAACATTTATGATAAATATATATTAGTCAGGATTTGTCAAGAAGCATCCAGTAAAGAAATTGCCAACGAAGTAGGACATAGTAAAAGAACCATTGAAGGACATCGAACAAAATTGATGCAGCAGTTTGATGTTAAAAATTTAGCAGGTCTTGTTAAAATAGCTTTTTTAACAAAACTGTATGATCATTATTTAATGAATCCAGGCTTATATGATGTCACCTTGTTTGCTAAAACATCTGCCTTATAAAAATGAATAGTTTTAAATTGACCATCAATATATCCCTGAGCTTGGTCCGTAAAATGAGCCGATTTTGAAAATTTACTTTGACCACCCGTGATGATCGTTTTTGCAATCAGTTTTTTTCCAAAGGACACCGCGGCGACAAAGCTATTCCCGTTATAACCATACCTTTTAATCGTCCCATCAAATCGCTTACTATCAAAGGAAGGGAGCGATCCCCATTTAGAAGAAGCCTGAGACACTGCCCAGCTTGGTGCCTGATCATCCATCATGTTTCCAGGGTCGACACGTTGATAACGATTTATTTCGCCCCAAGGCATTTCCCATGTTCCATATATTTTTTCAAGTTGTTCCAATGTGGCTTTTAATAATTCTTTCTTTTTTTGTGTGCTTACTTCCTTCACCATGCGCTCATATTTTTTTATGATTTGAGTGCCTTCCTCTTCAGTGGTTGCTGCGGGTATTTCTAAACTCCATTTAGTGGCCCACTCAATTGCGATGGTGGTTGCAATGGATTGTGCATCCGCATCACGATTCCAGTTGTTTAAATAGGTAACCGCTTTCGAAAGCGAAGGGGAAAGTGTATCTTTTTTCATCTCCGCTAAAAAGGAAGGAAGTAAAATATCAAAGGCCGATAAATGTTTGTTGTATCCAAGCTGTATCAATTCATCTATATCAATTTTTTCTATTTGCGCTAATAATTTTACTGCAGTTATACCACGACCATTTTCGCCATCGGGTGCCATATAAGATGGGTAGTTACTTGCTTTTGGGCTATATGTACCAGCCATCGTAAAAGGCGTTGCATTGCAATTTTGCAACCACCCATTTACTGGATTTATACCCTGAACAATTTCGTTTAAAGGATGTAATCCCATCCAGTCGGTATTTTTTATACTACCATCTACTGGCAAACTGTAATCATACTGCCGACTTCTTTTTGGCATAAAATTACCATGCCAATATGCAATGTTCCCATCTGCATCTGCATAAACAGTATTATTACTGTTGTTGGCTAGTAAGGATAATGCATTTTGATATTCTTTTAAATTTTTTGCTTTTGTTCTTGTCCAGCATTCAATCAAAGCATTTAAAGAACGATTATTTTCTTTTAAGCTTAACCATTTGTTTTGACGACTTCCCATAATAGGTCCATGTCCAGATGCATAAGTGGTAAAAATTTTAGTTCGCCTTTCGCCATCTTCAAGATAACTAACTGGAATTTGTTTTTTTTGAAAGGGCATAATTTTATTATCCAATTCATACAACCATTCCTCATTTTGTTTTGATACTTTTTCTTCAAAAACATCTGCCACATCCGCATAACTCGTGGTATGCATCCAACCACAATGCGCATTGAAGCCCTGATAAATAAACATTTGCCCCCAAGTAACCGCACCATAAACATTTAATCCTTGCTCACTTGACATATGCATTTCTGATCTGAAATAAAAAGGAACATGTGGATTGATGTATAATAAGGCAGTTCCATTTTTGCTATGCATGGGAGCGATAGCAAATCCATTGGATCCCTTTAAAGTTTTTTCCTCCATATCATAGGGGGAGAGGTCGTTTTCATCAAGTTGCGATGCTGTAAGATCTGCTGAAATACTAGCTACATTTTTATTTACACCATAAAACTGTTTTACATCCTTTACTTTAATGCCACCTGTTCGCGTCGGGGAAACACTTCCATCTGTCCACATTAAATGATACCAGGGTTTGAAGTAATTAATTACTTTAGGTTTTATTTCAGGGTGTTTGTATAAATAATAATTTAATCCATCGGCATGTGCAACAAGTAGTGCTTTAAACCAAGCGGGACAATTATTAAAATCTTTTATAGCATCGCTGCTGTCTTGAATAAGACGCATCATTAAATCATCATAAATTGCATTAGGTCCTTTTACTTCAGCGGTTCTGCCTAACATTTCCAAATAATTCAGTTCAATTTGCTCAAAATTTTCTTCGCATTGTGCATACATTAAACCAAAAACGGCATCCGCGTCTGTTTTACCATAAATATGTGGGATACCCCATTCGTCTCTAATAATGGTTATTTGACTTGCTTGTTTTTCCCATCTTGCTTTTTCAAGCGCGGTAAATTTCTGTGCATTAGAAATGCTTGGTTCAATAGCATTGACCATTATAGCCAAAATAAAAATTAGATAAAGCTTTTTCATATTTTTATAATCTGCTAATTTTTATGATCATCGACCACCAATTTATTAAAAAAAGTAGTACGCTAAATGCCCCAAGTTTTTATTCTTTCTAAATCTATTTTAGCAGATTCAAGTGGTGTCTTATCTTGATAAGATTCTTGTTCCACAATATAATGATGTGCGCCACCAATTTTTTTAGCGAGTAATGCGATTGCCTTTGGATTCACAACGCCATCCCCTAGGATGGTGCTTTCATAACCATCACCCATCTCGCCTTTGGCAACTTTTATTTCATCTTTAACGTGTAAGGACGGGAAACGGCCAGGGTACTTATTAATCCAATCATCACCTCTTGCGCCTGCACCATACATATTACCAAAATCAAGTTGTTGCACCACTAATGCAGGATCCGTATGTTTTAAAATTAAATCATAAATTAATTCTCCATTTACTTTTTCTTTAAATTCAAAATCGTGATTATGGTAACCAAATTTCATTCCTTGTTTTTTACATAACTCTCCACACTTATTAAATAATTCTACTTGAAACATAAATGCATCAAAAGATTTCCTCACTTTGGAATCAATAGAAGGACTAATCACATAAGTTTGACCAAGTGTTGCTGCATCATCAATGGTATATTTCCAAGCGTCTGTAAAATCATTTTTTGCTTTATCAAAGTGATTTAAATCCATAACGGTGTGACCACTTGGCATATGCAATCCTAAGGAATCCAATACTTTTTTAAATTCAGTAGCAGTCCAACCATAAAATTTACGATTAATATAATTAGCGTGTTCCACATGCTCATAGCCCATTTTCGCCAATTCGGTTAAAGTGCCTAAAGGATTTTTACCCATATCTGCACGAACAGAATATAATTGTATACCAATTAAATTTTTAACTTTTGCAATGGTGTCATCTTTTGACCACAACACACTTGGTTTTAAACTAGCCCCTGCTAATACCAAGGAAGCGTTTTGAATAAATTTTCGTCTTGAGTTTTGCATATACCTATTTTTAGAAATTAAATTTACAATAAAATAAGTACAGTTAAATCATCGTTTATGTAATTCGGGATGCCTTTTGTTTAAAATAGCTTTGGCTCCATTTTTAGTTTTTTAGTGCACCGGTTAACATGTTATTGATAGGGTCCCAAATAGCGATACCCCCGTTCATGTAAATACCTATATTTTGGTTAAACTATGCACCATAATAAGCGTCAAAAGGCGGTTGCTTTCATGACCATTTAGCTTTAAAAAGCGCTAAAAGGGGGTGTAACCACCCAATTTTAATTTGAAATTACCGCTTATCCAAAAATGAGCTGTTTTATATAAAAACCG
>DOMR01000088.1:0-1410 GCA_003509845.1 Chitinophagaceae bacterium
TACTAACTAGTACAAAAACTGCAAAAATAGTGAGGCGAAAATTATAAACTAATGCGTACAAACTTGTTGGTATTGATTCTTATGCCTAAATTTAAGCTATAAAAAAATAGTACACTATGGAAAGGAGAAATTTTTTAAAACAAAATATGTTAGCAACAGGTGCTTTATTAGGAACGACTAGTTTGTTGGCCTCAAATTCAAATAATGCAGCCAAAAATTCCGTAATGGAAAACACTGCTCCATTTAAATGTAATTATGCTTTTCATGATGGGATGTTTAAAAATACAGCCGGCCCCGATTTTATCGAACAGATAAAATATGCGCATAGTATGGGTTTTAGGAGTATTGAAGATAATGGCATGATGGGCAGAACCCCAGAAATGCAACAAAAAATTGGAGATACTTTGGCATCTTTGGGAATGAACATGGGTGTGTTTGTTATTGCTTTTTCAAATAATGACAAAATCAATTTAACGACAGGCACACAAGAGTGGAAGGATAAATTTGTACAATCCTGCAAGGAGTCGGTGGAAGTGGCAAAAAGATGTAATGCAAAATGGATGACCGTTGTTCCTGGAAATTATGATCGTAAATTACCTATTGGCATTCAAACTGGCAATGTAATTGATGGATTAAGACTAGGCACTGAAATTTTAGAGAAAAATAATTTAATTATGGTTTTAGAACCATTAAGCGATACCCCTGAATTATTTTTACGTTATTCTGATCAAACCTATACGATATGTAAAGCAGTTAATAGCCCTTCATGCAAGATTTTATTTGATATGTATCACATGCAAAAAAATGAGGGTAATATCATTACTAATATAAACAGGTGTTGGAATGAAATTGCTTATTTCCAAATTGGAGATAATCCAGGACGTAATGAGCCAGGAACTGGTGAAATGAATTACAAAAACATTTTCAAACACATTAGTGGCAAGGGTTATAAAGGAATTTTAGGAATGGAACATGGCAACGCTATTAAGGGCCCTGAAGGCGAAATAGCATTGATCAAAGCTTATCGCGACGCAGATAGTTTTTAAGAAGTAGCATTTTTTAAAATTCACAACGCATAAATATAATAGGGATACGTGGAAGCGCATAGTTATTATTGATGCGCTTATTTGTATTATCGTAATTGGTATAAACTATATTTTTTCGATCAGTTACATTTTGGATATCAGCGCCATAGCTCCAAGTACTTTTATTTTTATTTTTCTTATAACTAAAGGAAAGATCTGTTCTCCAATAGTCTGGGTATTGCGCACTAAATATTTTTGTATTATCTAAGATGGTCGTTGACCTGGCTATTGATTCTTTTAAATTGATAGGGGTATAACAATTACCACCCCTTAATAAATATCGAACATTTATTGAAATACTATTATTTTTTTTCAATTTAAACTC
>DOMR01000088.1:1442-5207 GCA_003509845.1 Chitinophagaceae bacterium
TTCCCAATAAGTGCATTCCCCGCATAACTATTATTATAAATAGTATTGCGCCATATTTTATTTTTATTTTGATATTTTGAATCAAATAGGGAGGCGGTAATTAAATAGTAAAAGTTTTTTGAATAAAATTTTTCAATGGTTAATTCAATTCCCTTGTTTTCCCCCAATCCCTTATTTTCTAAAATATTAGTTGGAATACCTCCACTTGTGTTTAATATGGAATAAGTGCCATTGTATGCAGTATCAATAGGCACGCTGGCTAAGTTTTGAATATAGGCTTCTAGCTTCACCTTTGTTTTATCATTTATTTTTTGTTCATAAGATGCTACATAGTGAAATGCAGTTCCTGGATTTATATTTTTATTTGGTTGCGTAAAACTTCCATTACTCGCATACCTTTTAAATAAATACACGGAGACAGGCTCCAATCTGCTATGTACCCCAAGGCCAGTTGAAAAAATGCCACCCCATTTATTTTCCATATGCAAGGCCCATCTGGGCTCAATGGCAGTAGCATCATTTAATAAAAATTTATATTGATGTAGGCCAATAGTTGTTTTTATTTTTGTACTTAATTTAGCTAATAATTGTGCATATATTTGAAAAAAATTAGTGCCTCCATCATCGTTTAAATAATTAAATAAAACATTTTTTGAACCTAAACGATTGTCTTTTAAATTATAGGATAAATCACTTAATACAATTCCTGATTCCATCGTAAGCCGATTATTAAACTTATAGGTTAACGCACTAGAAAATCTTAAGGAGGGATATTTGTATATTAATTGCCGAGTCACCAAACCGGCAACTCCCCCAGTCATATTTTGTTTTAAATTTTCTTGTGATTGATAACTGAACGATAAAATATTTTTAAAGAATACTTTTCGAAATGAAATTTTGTGATTTATTCCAAAAACATTCAAACTTCCTTTATCAATATTTTTTTCAGTTAATGTGGTTTGATAAGTTTCATTATTACCCATTAATCCCCAAATGGAAAACACACCGCTCTTTTTTGTAGGTAAGTCAACCGTAAAATTTAAATCTCTGAAGTCGGGATTGTAATTGTTTGTATTTAAATTAATAATATTAGTACTCAATAATAATTGTAAAGTAGAATATCTTCCTGCAACTCTGTAGGAACTACCTGATTTCCCAATGGGCCCTTCCATCCCAAAATCCAGGCCAATCAAACTTAATTGTCCATTGAATTCAGTTTTTTGATTATTACCTCTTCTGAAATTTAAATCAAATACACCCGATAAGCCATTCCCAAAATTTGCGGGAAAGGCGCTGGTCATAAAATCAGATTTAGCCAAACTATAGGCATTAATCATGGATACAATCCCACTCGTTGAACCTTGTCCATCAGTAAAGTGGTTGGGATTCGGTATTTCAATACCTTCTAATCGCCAAAGTAATCCACGGGGTGAGTTACCCCTAATAACAATTTCATTATTATCATCCGATCCAGCATTACTAACACCCGCAAAGGCCAATGCCATCCTTGCTGGATCTTGAAATCCTCCGGCATATCTTACTGCTTCTTGCGGCCCAAACTGACGTGTGCTGACTAATGCAAATGGGTTATGAAATTGCTCCTTGTTTTTATTACTGCTAACCGTTACTTCTTTCAAAATGGTCACCGCTTCTTCTAATTCAATTTCTAATACCACTTCCTTGCCACTATTTAGTTCAATACCATTCATCAATGTATTTTGATAACCTACTTTAGTTATAATTAGATCATATTTAGCAATCGGAATTTTACTAAAACTAAATTTCCCATTACTATCTGATATCGCAATTAATTTTGCATCTTTAATCATTACAGATGCATCTGCTAGCACATTTTTAGTTTGTCGATCAACAATAGTTCCTCTTAATTGTTGTGTTAAATTTTGTCCCCAACTAATACTAGTATTGAAACCTAGGAAGGCGAGTAGTAGTATAAATTTTATTTTTTTCATAAAGGGAGAAAACATGAAATAGAAAAATCAAAGCAGTTTTTGAAATTTCAATGAAATAACCTTACCAATCAAATTGAATAAATTATAAAAAGCAAATACCTATAATTTATATTTTTTTATTTGTTGGTGCATAATTTTAAACCATAAAGGGGGGAACAAGGACAATAAAATCATACCAGGATAACCTGTAGGCATTTGTGGTGCATTATCAAAACTTCTTAAAATTTGATATTTTCTTGATGCCAAATAATGGTGATCGCTGTGGCGACTTAATTCAAATAACATTAATCTGCCAATAATATGATTACTATTCCAGCTATGATGGGGTTGTACGCGTTCAAATTGCGCTTCGGTAGTTGGGTTTCGGGATAATCCATAATGCTCAATATAGTTAACGGTTTCTAATAACAAACCTCCCATAAAAGCCGCTAATACAAATAGCAACGCACTCATTGTTCCAAAAAAATAATAGATCGCTAATACAAATAGTAATTGAATTATTTGAAATAGCAACATTTCATTTTGTAGCGAATACCATCGCTTTCCTTTTTTTTCAACCTCCTCATTCGCTATTTTCCAGGCACTAAGGTAAGTGCCAATTAATGTTTGAATCCAAAACGCATAAACAGTTTGATTGTACTTTGCTGTGCTAGGGTCATGTGGTGTAGCAACGTGCTTATGATGTCCTTTATTATGCTCAATAAAAAAGTGCATATACAAACTAGTCAATAAAAGTAATTTAGCAAATGTTTGCTCCATTTTATTTACTCGGTGACCTAATTCATGCGCAACATTAATTCCAAATGCACCACAAAGTAGTCCCATACTCAGTACCCTGCCTATAATATCAATAGTACTTACTTGTTCTTGTTTTAATGAATTGAAAAACACCCATAATGAATAATATTGCATGATTACCGCAGCATACAGAATAAGATCATAGGCCTTATTTTTTTTTGCCAATGCTTCCTCAACCTCATCTAAATTCTGTGGATCGGCTTTTATAAATAGTTCAACAAACGGGATTAGAAAAAAAGTATACAATAAAGGCGTCCAACAAATTAGCCCATTCCCATTAAACGAAAGTAGTGCGAGTATGTATAATACAAAGGGAGTAAAGTATTTAAACGATTTTAATGATTTTATCATTTAATTTAATTTAAGTATATATCAGCAATCTTTTTCGCTTCAGTCATTGGGTCACCTTCATTTCGATTGGTTAATAGTATGACCATTAATTTTTGTTCAGGAAACAGTAAAAGCTGATTCCTAAATCCAATAGAGCTTCCTCCGTGGTGCGGGTGTGTTATCTTTTTATAGTCTTCTATATGCCAGCCATATCCATAATCGATAGGCGTACCATTATTTAATTTTTTTCTCGTCCATGCTTGAATTTGCATTTCAGATCCTAATAATTTATAATCCCATAGTGCTTTAATCCATTGGGTCATTTCAATCGTATTTGTATATATCCCGCCATCTCCTAATACGGCACTAGTCATACTTTGATCCGTTTCCACCCAACTTCCGTTGTTCAATGAGTAACCATATGCGCGATTGGGTATTGTTGATTTTCCTTCTTCAAATGCGACACTGTTTTTCATTTTTAATGGCTTAAAAATATTTTCTTTTAAAAACACGCCATAATCCTGTCCCGATATTTTTTCTACAATCAATGCTAGTATTGCATATCCTGTATTACTATATTTATATTGTGAACCTGGTGCAAAGTACAAGCCATTCGCTTTATACATTAACTGCAGGCAGTTTGTATCATGCAATTGCACCGCTTGCG
>DOMR01000171.1:0-1637 GCA_003509845.1 Chitinophagaceae bacterium
GATGTCAATAAAGCAATACAATATTGCACAAGTGCTTTACAATCTAAGGATCAGTTTTATGATGCACAAATTAGGCAATTGTTAGGGCACTTGTGGTTTGATAAAAACGAATATGAAAAAGCTTTACCTTATTTATCCACCTATGTTTCAAAACAAGAAAAAGTACAGTCGCAGGATTTATATCAATTGTCCTTTTGTTATTTTCAAACCAAACAATGGGATAAGGCGATCATCGGGTTTAAGCAATTAAACAATGGCAGTGACTCTTTGGCGCAAAATAGTATGTATTTATTAGCTACCTCATATCTTAAAATAGACGATAAGCAAGGGGCTAAAAATGCATTTTTATTTTGTTCCACCCAAAGTCAAAACCTACTTCAAAAGGAAATCTCTTTGTTTAATTATGGAAAATTATCAGTGGAATTAAAAGAGTATGCACAAGCGGTGGTTTCATTAGACCAGTTTATGGATACCTATCCAAATTCCAATTATTTAATAGAATCCAAACAGCTATGGGTTAAAGCATTGGCTTTAAATAATAATTATGTACAAGCATTAGAAGCATTCGAATCCATCGAAACGCCCAATGAAGAACTTTTAAAAATTTACCCAACTATCTTATTTGGTAGAAGTGTGATATATATAAATGATGGTCAAATTGATAAAGCATATGCGTTGTTGAATAAAATCACAACCCTCGCTAACAATCAAAATGTGATTAGTCAAACTAATTTTTGGTTAGGAGAATTAGGGTATAAGCTGGGTCATATTGACGAATCAATTGATGCTTTAACGCAATATTTAAAGGCGCCCATCAATGAAGGTGAAATTACCATACAACACGCCAAATATACTTTAGGATTTGCCTATTTGAAAAAAGGGGCATATCAGGAGGCATTGAATAATTTTAATGCAGTGAGTAGTGTAAATCCAATCAATGCAAGGCAAAATTTTCAACAAGATGCTTATGTCAGATCCGCGGATTGTTTAATGATGTTGAAGCAATTTAAGCAAGCAACACAAGCTTATCAAAATGTGATTGATTTGCATTGGACCATGGAAGATTATGCTACTTTACAAAAATCAATTATCCTAGGCGGCTTGGGTAAAACAAATGATAAGATTAGCATTTTGGAGCAATTTGACAACCTGTATGCGAATTCGATTTATTTGAATGATGCTAGAATGGAATTAGCGGAAACCTATATTTTTAAGGAAGATTTTAAATTAGCCATTGCACCTTTAAGTGCTGTGGTGATTGACAAAAAAGCAGTTTCCTTTTATCCAGTTGCTTTATATAAGTTAGGGGTTACTTATTTCAACATGAATAAGAATGAACCAGCTTTACAAAATTTTCAATCCTTAATAAAAACATACCCTAATTCAGTAGAAACAGAAAATGCTTTAGAATTTGTTAGAAATATTTTTATTGAAGACCAAAAGCCAGAATTATATGTATCATTTATGAATGATAATGGCCATCCTTTAGCAATCAGCGAACAGGATTCACTTACCTATCGTTCTGCCATGTTGCGTTATGATGAAAAAAACTATACGGATGCAAAAGCTGGCTTAATTAAATACTTATCATTATTTCCGAATGGGAACTATCAAATTGAATCTAATTATTTGGTTGG
>DOMR01000171.1:1751-2509 GCA_003509845.1 Chitinophagaceae bacterium
GCGGCTAGGTTATATTATTTCAATTTTAAAAATTACGTGTTGGCTGAAAAGTATTATTTAAAATTGAAGGAATTCGCAGTTCAAAAAGAAAATGTATTGGAAGCATTGCGGGGTGTACTTAGGTGTCAGTTTAAAAACAGCAAATGGTTAGAAGCTGCACCCATTGCAAAACAAATCATTGATGAAAAAACCTTTGCATCGGATGATATTTTAATGGCCAATATGGTATTGTATCATGAGCAATTATTGAAAAACGATACTTCAGGGGCAATTGCTGTATTAAGTAAAATCATTTTAAATAATTCCTCCATTTACACTGCCGAAGCGCATTATGAACTAGCCCATTTGCAATTTTTGCAAAAAAATTATGCAATGGCGGAAAAAACTGCCTTTGAGGTAACAAAAAAGCAAGCTTCACATGAATTCTGGGTAACCAGTGCTTATATTTTGTTAGGCGATATTTATGCAGCACAAAAGGATTGGTTTAATGCTTTGGCAACGTATAAAAGTGTGACTGATAATGCAACTATCACTTCATTAAAGGAGGAGGCAAGCCAAAAATATAATTTAGTACAAACGGCTGAAAAAATTTCAAATAAAGTTGAAAATCAATAAACAAAGCATGTCCAAAATATTTACCTATATATTTATTACATTTTTCCTTGTGATTTCATCGCATCAGGTATTTGCATGGCAAAAAAAGAAAGCGAATACAAAAGCCAAAATCACTAATTCAGCAAAAAAGAAAAAAACGGCAA
>DOMR01000171.1:2598-3014 GCA_003509845.1 Chitinophagaceae bacterium
ACTACAGCTATTATTAATAAACCTATAAAAATAGAAGACATTGTAAAGCAAGTACCATTGGAAATTCCAGTAATGAGAGATACCACACCCACAAAAGTGGTAAGTATATTGTCAGCATTCAAACCGCAATTAAAAAGTGTGGTTAAAATCAATTTTACTAATGCGGCTCCAATTGTGGATACCCAAACAGTACAATATTCCTATCAAGTACCTAGTCAAAATTTATCATTCTCCTATAGGCCCATTGCGCTTAACCCATTGGCTATCGTATTAACGAGTCCTGCAAACTTAGCAGGGAATACCAATGTTAAGGTGGGGTTCGGAAATTATTTATATCAATTGTTAAGTATTAATTTTATAAATAATGGCCCTAAAACGATCAATAACTTGGGTATTTCAACGGAATCATCCGAGGG
>DOMR01000171.1:3064-5426 GCA_003509845.1 Chitinophagaceae bacterium
GATTGAGCAAATTTGATTATCAAGTCAATTTAATGCTTAATGACTCCAGTTCTTTATTATCCCATGTATTTGCCAATCAAAACCAATATTACAGATATGGTTTAGTGCCTGATACTTTAAGTTTACCTAATTCAAATTATTTACAGAAGCTAACCAATGTAGGTGCAAGTGTGGCATTTTTAAACAAATACAAACCCAGTGCATCATTTACTTACAGACCTAAGTTTGAATTTTCACATTTGTCAGATGTTCAAAATAAATCCAATACTTATATTGCTATCACAAGTCCAATGTCTTATCAAATGAATAAGGATATGCAATTTAATTTTGATGTTAATTTTAGTTATAGTCATTTTAATAGTTATGCATCAAGTTCAAATACTTTATTGCGTTTTGACCCTTCCTTGAATTTAAACAAATGGAATTTGAAAATATTGGTGGGAGTTTCGCCAGTATATAAATCTGATGGGTTTAAATTATATCCAAACATACAATTACAACATAATCTAAAGGACACCGCTTGGATTATTAAGGCAGGGTGGATCAATCATACTACCAATACCCAATATGGTGATTTGTTAAATGAAAATCCTTGGATTACGCCACCCGTTAATTTAAAAATTATGTCACAAGACAAACAGTTTTTAAAATTCGAGGTTAATGCATCCAAACATTTACATTATGGATTTGGTTTTTCATTAAATAGGTATGTTAACCTTCCTTTTTATACAAAAGAACCTTTAGCGATAGCGGCTTATTTACCTGGATCTGCTCCTTCCGGTTTTACCTATACAAATCGCGTTGCGAATGGGTTAAAATATTATACTTTATTTGAATCAAAAGCTAATACCATTGATTTAGAAGCCAACTTACACTACCAATTTAGTGATCAGTTCTCCATCGATAATCATTTTAATTATACCCAATTCAACTATATAAAGGACAATGAAAAGCCTTGGGGCTTTGTGCCCGTTAAATTTAATTCCACTTTTTACTGGCAAGCCAATAAGAAATTACTCATTGATGGGTCTTTAAATTTTATGTCCGGTATCGAGGCAATTGCGGAAGGGGCTAGTTATGTTCCGAAAACTTTGAACCCAATCACCTTATTGAATGCTGGGTTATCCTACAAATTGTCCATTCCTTGGAAAATTTGGGTAAAATCCTCGAATCTATTAAATAGTCAATATCAAAGATGGGCGGATTATCCGGCCTTAGGTGTTCAAATTAATGCAGGTGTTGTATATTCGTTCTATAAATAAGTATGATTCATTTAGCTATTAAATATTTTATTCGTTTTGGTCAATTGGATATCCCTTCTATTGGGCAGCTAAAATTGTTAAAAAAGGAAGCTGAATTAATAGATGGTGTATTAAAGTCGCCTTCAGAATTTATTGAATTTGAGTTAAATACAGGAACACCTACAAAACAATTTTATCAATTTTTAGGGAGTGCCCTCGATATCTCAGCGGATCAAGCAGCCATACAATATGCCCAAAGTTGGGAAAGCAAATTTGAAAATGACCAAAAAGTAATGATTGGAAATTTAGGTAGTATTTCAAAAAATGAGGGCAGTTATACTTTTGAATCTCATTTTAATTCAAGTCAGTTTTATAAAGATATTGAAGTTGGAAATTTACCCAATTCTGAAATATTTGAAACTGAATTATCAGCGCAAAAAAATGATAAATGGGCCATCTGGGCAATTGCTTTAGCAGTGATTGCTTTACTTGCAATTTTATTAAAACAATAATTTATGGCATTGGCAAATCAGCAAAATATTATTTGTCCAGTTTGTGATGCTAGTGATGTTACTATATTAATGCCGGTGACTGATTTATCTTTAACTGGTGATTTATTTGAAATAGTACATTGTGAAAAATGCAGTTTAAATTTCACAGATCCAATTCCTGACAAAGATGCCATAGTACCTTATTACAATTTCCCTGAATACATATCACATACGGATATCAAAAAAGGGTGGATGAACACCTTATACCATAAAGTGCGTCAACGTACTTTGAAACAAAAAACAGACTGGGTACAATCCTTATTTACAGGGTATAAAGGCGCTTTATTAGAAGTAGGCGCAGGAACTGGTGCGTTTGCGGATGCAATGGCTAAGAAAGGGTGGAAGGTGACTGCGCTTGAACCTGATGCTTCAAGTCGTGAAATTGCATTAAAAAATTATGGCATCCATTTAATGCCTAGTTCAGAACTGGAAAATTTATCCCCCAATAGTTTTGATGTGATTACTTTATGGCATGTGCTTGAACATGTTCATGATTTGAAAATTTATATTAATACATTCAGGAAATTATTAAAACACAATGGTCGTTTAATCATTGCTGTGCCTAATCAT
>DOMR01000171.1:5522-6302 GCA_003509845.1 Chitinophagaceae bacterium
TCGCCTTCTTCCATGAAATATTTGATGAAATCCAATGGGTTTATTTTGGCTAATTTAAAGCCGATGTGGTTTGATAGTTTTTATGTTAGCCTATTGAGTGAGAAATATAAAAAGACAGGCTTGCTGGGTATTGCAAGGGCCTTTTTGATAGGGGGTGTATCCAACTTACTTGCTTTAAATTCAAATGGAAAAGCGAGTTCGATCATTTACGAGATAAAAAAAGTAAAAGAAGATTAGAAAGGGGCGATTATTTTACGCTTACTTCAACCATCACTGGCCAACATTTCCCTGTGATATAAAAAGTTTTAGATTTTGCTTGATAAGCAATACCGTTTAATACATAACCAACGTCAATGGTTGTTGGGTCATATTTTACGCCAGCTTGCGCTAATAAATTACTAAAATTTATATTGTATATTATTTGTCCTGTCGCAGGATCAATCACGACCACTTCATTTTGCCCATAAATGTTTGCGTATATTTTACCATCCACATATTCTAATTCATTGATGTCACTCACATAGCCATAGTTATTATAAACTCCAATTGTTTTTTTAATTGCAAAAGTATTGGGGTCAACAATATAAATGTCACTGCCGCCTGTTGATATTATTAATGCTGTATCATTGTGCGTAAGTCCCCAGCCTTCGTATTGCCAATACAATTCTTTTTCTTTTTGCAAAGTATTTGCATTGTAAACAAATACTTTATGCTCCTTCCAGGTTAATTGATAAATTTTATCATTGAATATGGTAATTCCTTCACCAAATAATTCCTTGG
>DOMR01000058.1 GCA_003509845.1 Chitinophagaceae bacterium
ACCATCACAAGTGGCACTTGGAATGCTACGACTATCGCTGTGGCGAATGGAGGCACTGGCGCCACATCTTTGACTGCAAACGGTGTATTAATAGGGAATGCAACTAGTGCCGTCACAACTGTTGCACCTAGTACAAATGGCAATGTATTAACCTCTAATGGAACTAGTTGGATTTCAAGCACACCTTCAGTAAGTTTAATAAGAGAAGTTGCAAATGAATTTTCCGCTACTACCTCCCAAACATCATTCACTTTAACTCAAACACCTTCTGTAAATAGTAAAGTTAAAATGTATATTAATGGTGTTAGGATAAGTAATTCAGCCTATAGCATTTCAGGTGCTACCCTTACATATAACGCTACTAATAATGGCGCTTATTCTTTAACAGCAAGCGATAGAATTCAATTCGATTATTACTATTAAATATCAGTTTTCATATACAATGAGCGTAAAAAATAAAAATCTAATATGTTTACTTCTTATTTTCCAATTAATTGGATTAGACGCTATTGCACAAAACAGTAACATAACCATCAGCACAAACCCCACAAGTGGCGGCATTTGGACATCCGCTACCATTGGATCAGACATCACCTATACATTCACGCCCAATATTAATAGTGCAACATTAAATAACACAGAACTTGTAAATAGACTCTACGGTGCAACTGGATACACCATTGGTAACGTAACTATTAGCACAGCAAATCCATCAGGCACAGAAAGTGGGTCAATAACAATTGCTTCCGAAATTAGGTCTATTAACAGGTCCACAACAAGGTATACTTTACAAATCATAGCCGCAGGGGATATGCTCATTAATGGAAGTTTTGAAATGTCTGCTTCAAATTCCCCTTTAACTGCCAATTGCAACAATTTAATTTTAACAGCGGGAGGGAATATTTCACTGATTGGCAGGATAAACCTAACACCTACAAGTGCTTATAGAGACAATACATCGCTTTATAGTTCAAGTGGAGACATTACTATTAATGCCAATGGCTATGTAAAAGTTTCAAATACCATAAATGCGGATGGAAGCTATAATTCAGGCAATCAAGGTGCTTATGAATATAGCAGTGGAGGCAATATTAGTATAACAGGCTTAGGAGGGGTTAGCATTTCAAGCGATATTACTAGTTTCCCTTATGGCGGATCTTCTGGTACCATTACCATTAATTCAGGTAATGCAACGCATACCACCAATGGCGTTAATAATGGCCAAACTGCTGGCGTTTTTTATTGTAGTAATTTTTATAAAAAAGGATCCGGTTTATTTGCAATTAAATCAGCAAATACCATTTTATATGGCACTAACATTAATCAGGGAACATTAAAAATAATTACACTTAATACCGTTCCAGTGACAAACACATTAACGATTGACGCAGAAGGAAATTTAGATATGAATGGCAAGAATTTTACCATTGCATCTCTTCAAGGTGCAGGCAATGTTTTAAGTAATACTGCTGGGGCTTTAACCTTTACAACAGGATCTGCAAATAGTTCTACAATATTTTCTGGTGCATTTAATGAAACTGCAGCTGTCTTAAATATTATTAAAGTGGGTACGGGAAAATTAATATTATCGGGTAGCAGTAATTACTCGGGCACAACATTTGTAAATGCCGGTATTTTAAATATTCAAAATGATGGCGCTCTTGGCACCAGTAGTATGGTAACTTTAAACGCAGTAAATACGCAATTAGAATTAGAATCAACTACCTCTCCTATCAATATAGAATCTACCCCCATTAAGATTAATGGAGGATTGGTAAACTACCCCTACGAAAGCAGTACTTTGAAAAATATTAGTGGCAATAATATGTGGACGAGTAATATTATTCTGAATGGAAATTCTGTAATAAGTAATGACGCAGGAACTTTTGTAGTTAATTCTATAACTGGCAGTACCAATAACTTACAGTTTACGGGCAACGGAGGCAAGATTTATGCCAATGGGGCAATTAACTTAGGCACAAGCACTTTGCAAAAAATGGGTGGCAGCACTTTAGTATTACAAAAAGAGAATTTTTATTCTGGCTATACCAGTATTTCCGGGGGTATTGTTAAAATAGAAAATGAAAAAGTATTTGGCGCTACCTCTAAAGTTAATCTATACAGTACAGGGTCATTAGAGTTAGATAAAGGATTTACAATAAGCGGTATCCCCTTATATATCTCAGCTTCTGGACTTAATAATTCTGGTGGCCTAAGAAATATTAGCGGAACAAATAGCTGGACTGGTCCTATTACTTTTAATAATACAGGTAGAATTAACTCAGACGAAGGTATTTTAATACTCCCCAATACCATAAATGCTATTTCAGCAACTGATAATATTAAGTTTGGAGGAAATGGCATTATTTCAGTAGATGGAATCATTGGATCGGGATGGGTGAGTCGAGATGGCTTTGGCACACTTCAATTAAATGCAGCCAATACCTACAGTGGTGAAACTACATTTACAAATGGGACTATTCAGTTAAATACCGAAAATGCAATTGCTAGAAGTAGCCTTGTATTTAATGGAGGGGTCTTAAAAACAGCAGGTTTTAATCAAAACTTTAAATATTTAACAATTAAAGAGAATTCAATTATTGATTTAGCAAACATTAGCCATACAGTATCATTTATTGGGGAAGGCTCCTTTGTTTTGAAAAGATTACTAATTAAGAATTGGCAAGGTACATATGATGGAACTACTGGTACAATGGGCATTATTAAAATTGGAACTACAGAAGCTACCAGTAAAGAATTTTTAGATCAAATACGTTTTATTGATCCAACCAATAATCAGTTTAACACAAAGCAACTTAGTACTGGAGAAATTGTCCCTAACCAAGACATAAAAATATTTCCCACCAGGAATAGTAATATTAATATAAGTTCTGCTCCTACTTTTGGAGGGAAGTGGACAAGTTCTACAGTAGGTACTACTATTACTTATACATTTATGCCATTCACAGACAATGCGAATCTTTGCATGTATGATATAAATAATAGAATCACAGGCAATGGATTTACTGTTGGCAATGTTACTATAAAAACCACCAATACAACAGGCATTAAAAATATAACCACCAACGGAGAATATACTTTTAATAGCGATAAGTTCATAAATAGCAATGGCGCACTAAGATCAAATGGTGAAAATGGTTTAACAAATAATGGCAGCATTATTGGTGCAAGTGTTGGCACTCAATTAGGAAGTGTTTTTATCAACGATATTTTATATGGGGTCAACTACAAACCTGTTTCCTACACATTTAAAATTGAGGCAGGTGGCAGTATCGTATCCAATTCGAAATTAAATTTAGGTTGCGGAAACACCGATTTAAATTACACAGGTAATCATCTAGACTTTTCGGCAGGTTTAAATATTAATATAACAGATGCTATCTCCACTTATGGATATGGCACACAAACCTGGGGTTCGGTCAGAAGTAATGGAGGGGATATAACTTTAAGAGCAACTGAAAATATTAAAATTACAACAGCTGGAATTTTGCAATCCTATGGCGGACGCAATACCTTACCACCTCCTAATAATAGTCTTACAACAAGCAATGGTGGCAACATTAGGATTACAGCTGGCAAGGGATTTACATGCAATGCGGCTATTGATGCCTCTTCTGGCTATTTAAACAGTGGACTCAACGGGGTTATTTACATTAAAAATGGGAACACTATTGTGACAACTGGCGGAGGTGTTAATGATGGGATGGCTAATGGAATTATTACTGGTGGCATTTTCGCGAAAGAAGGACTTGGCACACTAGTGTTAGGTCGAGTAAATACTTACAATGGCAGAACTGCACTACTTGAAGGTACACTTCAATTAGGAATCAATAATTCTCTGCCAGTTGGAACTGAATTAAGCGTTAGTGGAGGAATAATTAATATGGGGGGATTTAGCCAAACACTGGCATATTTATATACATTTCAGAATGCTTCAATAAACTTTTCAAACAGTAGTACGAATACTTTAACAGTTAATACCGCTATTATTGATTATTTATCAACTGGGAAAGTTTTAACCATAAATGGATGGGAAGGAACATATGCATCACCAGGTAGTACAGGAAATTTTGGTAAGTTAATTTTTAATGGCACAAATCAAACCGCTGGGAAACTTGGGCAAATTAAATTTTTTAATGCGGTTGATGGAATAACATATAGTGCTATCCAATTGGGCACCAAAGAAATCGTTGCAGGAGATTTGTAATTATAACGACACCCCTCTTTTCCAAGGAATAAAATCATCTTGTTGTAATTGCACTGCTTTCGGAATAATTTCTCCACTTGCAGCTTTAATACAATAATCCAAAATATTTTCTCCCATTTGTTCAATCGTTGCTAAACCATCAATAATATCTCCTGTATTAATATCGATGATATCGGACATGCGATTTGCTAACTTAGTATTCGTTGCTACTTTAATCACTGGACAAACTGGATTGCCAGTAGGTGTACCTAATCCTGTAGTAAATAAAATTAAGGTGGCGCCACTAGCAGCCTTACCCGTTGTTGCTTCCACATCATTACCTGGTGTACAAACTAAATGAAGTCCAGGTATTTCAGCAGGCTCCGTATAATCCAACACTGCTACTACAGGCGCAGTGCCGCCTTTTTTACATGCACCTGCACTTTTTATAGCATCGGTAATTAAACCATCTTTAATATTACCCGGGGAAGGATTCATATGAAATCCACTACCCACTGCATGTGCCATTTTATTATATTCCTCCATTAATGTCACAAACTTGTTCGCCGTTGTTTCATTAACACATCTATCAATTAATTCTTGCTCCGCACCACAAAGTTCTGGAAATTCCGCAAGTAAAACCTGACCACCTAATGCAACTAATAAATCAGCTGTATGGCCCACTGCAGGGTTTGCCGATATCCCACTAAAGCCATCACTTCCACCACATTTTACGCCAATACATAACTTACTCAATGGTGCGGGTTGGCGTTCAATTTTATTTGCATCCACTAGATGAACCAATGTTTGTTGAATGGCTGATTTAATTAATTGCTCCTCACTTTGCGATTGTTGTTGTTCAAAGGTGATCAGTGGTTTATTAAAATTTGGATTTCTTTTTTTCAAATCACTTTTAAATTCAGACACTTGTAAATGCTGACAACCCAAACTCAATAAAGTAATGCCAGCCACATTAGGATGATCCGCATATGCTGCAAGTAAATTACTTAAGGTAGAAGCATCTTGCCTGGTTCCACCACACCCCCCTTGGTGATTTAAAAATTTTATACCATCTATGTTTTTAAATACGCGTTGATGAGATATCGGCGCCAAAGCAGTATGCTCCTCAATGCCCATGGCACCTGTTTGTTGGTAGGTAGCAACCAATTGTTCTGTAAATTCTTTATACTTATCAGTAATGGTATAGCCTAGTGCATGGTGTAATGATTCTTTGATCACATCCAAGTTTCTATTTTCACAAAAAACGGTTGGTATAAATAACCAATAATTAGCAGTCCCTACTTTTCCATCTGCCCTATGATACCCATTAAATGTTTTAGCCGCATACTTATCAATATTGGGCGCTTGCCAAGCGTAATTATTACCACGATAAGCATAAGCATCTGCTTCATGTTTTGTATTTTCGACCGACATGCGTTCACCCAACAAAACTTGATCCACTATAATTTTCCCAACAGTAATACCATACATAATAACGATGGCCCCTTTGGATAAATCCTGAATGAAAAACTTATGCTTCTCTTCAATATCTTCCTTTAATATATAGGTTGCATCATGGTATTGAATTGTATCCCCTTTACTCAAATTAGTTAAAGCGACTAATACATTATCCTTAGGATGAATTTTGATTACTTTATTTGCGCCCATGATTTTATTATTACTTAAAAATACTACAAAACTAGTTGGGGGAAGGTAGTGTGTGATAAATAATTTCTAAAAGACAATTCATTTTAGTTGCTCTTAGGA
>DOMR01000234.1 GCA_003509845.1 Chitinophagaceae bacterium
AAAGGGAAGTTGGATAAGGTATATGTCACAGGTTGTTTGAGTGAAAGGTATCGTGGTGACTTGGCCTTGGAAATTCCAGAAGTGGACGCATGGTTTGGCACAATGGAGTTGCCGTTAATGTTAAACCAATTAAATGCCGATTATAAAGCGGAGCTATTGGGAGAAAGATTATTAAGTACACCTTCGCATTATGCGTATTTAAAAATTAGTGAGGGTTGTAATCGTACCTGTTCATTTTGTGCGATTCCATTAATGCGTGGCCAACATGTAAGTAAAACCATTGAGCAATTGGTGAGTGAAGCAGAAGGTTTGGTGAAAAAAGGAGTTAAGGAAGTAATGCTCATTGCGCAAGAATTAACATATTATGGGTTAGATATTTATAAAGAGCGTGCCTTACCAAAATTATTAAATGCATTAGCGGATGTAAAAGGGTTGGAATGGATACGATTACATTATGCTTATCCTTCCAAATTTCCTTTGGAAGTATTAGATGTAATGCGTGAACGTTCTACTATTTGTAAATACATTGATATTCCATTGCAACATGCAAGTAATAATATGTTACAAGCCATGCGTCGTAATATCACACGCGAGGAAATGGGGGAGTTAATTACTGAAATTCGCAAACGTGTTCCAGGCATTGCAATAAGAACCACATTAATTGCAGGATTCCCAGGAGAAACCTTGGAAGATATTGAGGAATTAAAAGAATTTTTACAAGAACATCAATTTGACCGCGTAGGAATTTTCACCTACAGTCACGAGGAAAATACAAGTGCCCATGATTTAGTAGATGATGTTCCAGCAGCCGAAAAGCAACGTCGCGCAGAGGAAATTATGGAAGTACAGCAGGAAATAAGTTTGGCCAAAAATCAACAAAAAGAAGGACTGGTTTTAAAAGTGTTGGTGGACAAAAAAGAGGCAGGTCGTTATTTGGGTCGTACTGAATTTGATAGTGTGGAGGTGGATAATGAAGTGGTCATTAATACCAACAAAAAATTGAATATTGGTGAATTTGTGATGGTCAAAATAACAAAAGCCTATGATTACGATTTAGAAGGGGAACTGGTAGGGTAATTCAGCAGTTTTTTGTATATTAGTACTTCATTTATAAATAAAATTTAATAATATGTCAATTGTATGGAAAGGGGTATTCCCAGCTATAACCACAAAGTTTACATCAGATGATAAATTGGACCTTGATTTATTCAAGAAAAATTTGCAAGCACAATTAGATGCTGGTGTGAATGGTATCATATTAGGTGGTTCTTTAGGAGAAGCCAGCGTATTGAGTAATGAAGAAAAGGAAATTTTAGTAAAGGAAACATTAGCATTTGTCAATGGTAAAGTTCCTGTAATCATTAATATAGCAGAAGGTAGTACAAGTGTAGCCATTTCATTGGCAAAAAATGCAAAATTATGGGGTGCGCAAGGATTGATGTTATTGCCTCCGATGCGTTACAAATCCGATCATCGTGAGACGGTACAGTATTTTAAAGATATTGCTGCAAGTACGGATTTGCCAATTATGATTTACAATAATCCAATTGATTACAAAATTGATGTAACCATTGAAATGTTTACAGAATTAGCAACAGTTCCTACTATACAAGCTATTAAGGAATCAACGCGTGATTTAACCAATGTAACCAGATTGCGCAATGCCTTTGGAGATCGCTTCAGTATTTTATGTGGGGTGGATACATTAGCATTGGAGGAAATATTATTAGGCGCTGATGGTTGGGTTGCAGGGTTGGTTTGTGCATTCCCTGCAGAAACTGTTGCAATATTTAAATTAGCAAAAGCTGGTAAAATACAAGAGGCTATTAATATTTACAGATGGTTTATGCCATTGTTGGAATTAGATATTCATGCAAAATTGGTTCAGTACATAAAATTTGCAGAATCTAAAACGGGCATTGGTTCTGAAACGGTTCGTCGTCCAAGATTGGTATTGGAAGGTGAGGAGCGTAAAAGAATTGAATCAATAATTGATAACGGGCTAAAAAATAGACCCACACTTCCTGAATACTTAAGTTTATAATTATTAAATGTTTTATATGGCTATACCCTTTATTTTTAAATGGGTGTAGCCATTTCTAATTTTCCGAATTGTATTAAATTATTTTATGACAAATATTACGAAGGCGACACAAAATGCAGCGTTTGCATTTGAGACCTATTCAAAATTAACTGCTACAAAGCGCGCTGAATTTTTGGAAACCATTGCAAATAATATTGAAGCATTGGGGGATGATTTATTAAATGTGGCGAACAAGGAAACTAATTTGCCTTTGCCGCGATTAACTGGAGAAAGAGGCCGTACCTGCTTTCAATTAAGAATGTTTGCAAATATGTTGCGTAAGGGGGACTATGTAGATGCAACTATTGATACTGCGATCCCTGATAAAACACCACCAAAGCCAGATATTCGTCAAATGTTATATCCATTGGGTCCTGTAGTTGTATTTGGTGCGAGTAATTTTCCTTTTGCGTATTCAACTGCAGGTGGAGATACCGCTAGTGCTTTAGCAGCAGGTTGCCCAGTAATCGTAAAAGCGCATCCGGCGCATTTGCAAACTTCCACGATGGTGGCAGAAGCAATTCAACAAGCCATTAAAAGCAATGCAATACCTGAACATACATTCCAACATATAACAGAAACTGATTTTAGTGCAGGAAAAGCATTAGTGCAGGATGAAAATATTGCAGCGGTTGGTTTTACAGGTTCAAGAACTGGAGGACGCGCATTGTATGATTATGCAAGCGCAAGAAAAAATCTCATTCCCGTTTTTGCGGAAATGGGTAGTGTAAATCCAGTGGTATTATTGGAGGGCGCTTTAACTGCGAATGCAGAAACCATTGCAAAAAATTATGCAGGGTCCATTACTTTAGGGATGGGGCAGTTTTGTACCAATCCAGGAATATTAATTGGAGTGAAGTCGGATGCTTTAACCTTATTTGCAAATCACTTAGCCAATGAATTAAATAATGTGGCTGTTGCACCTATGTTGCATGAAGGAATTCAATCTGCTTATTTTAAAAATAGTACCCATGCATTAAGTCAAACAGGTATTACTTGTTTAACTAAAAATACGCCAGCAGCAAATGCAGCAAGTCCAGTGTTAACAACCGTGGACGCCTCCGTATTTTTAGCAAATCCAGATTTAGCGGAGGAAGTATTTGGTCCATATTCTATACTCGTGCAATGTGATAATGATGCACAATTAGTTCAAGTTTGGAAAAGTATTCAAGGTCAAATTAGTACCACTATTATGGGCACGGATAATGATCTTGCAAATAATAAAAATTTATTAGAAATTGCAACAAGCATTGCTGGCAGAGTATTGTTAAACGGCGTGCCAACAGGCGTGGAAGTATGTGATAGTATGGTGCATGGTGGGCCTTATCCTGCATCAACAGATAGTCGATTCACTGCAGTAGGCGTGAAGGCAGTCAAACGTTGGTTACGCCCCATCTCTTTTCAAAATTGGCCAGATCAATTGTTGCCTAGCTATTTACAAAATAAAAATGAGTTGGGCGTTTGGAGAACTATTAATGGAGAATTCACTAAGTCGGATGTGTCCCTATAATTTTTTGAAAAGGAGTAGGAGAATAAAATATTAAATACCATTGGATAAATAAATTTTATGGCAGCAGTAAAACCAATCAGTTCGGAAAGTTTCGGGAGTTACCAATTAACGGGATCCATTTTTAAATGTATTGACGCGCATACTTGTGGTAATCCTGTTCGTGTAGTAGTAAGTGGTGGTCCAGCATTGGAAGGAAATACCATGAGCGAAAAGCGCCAACATTTTTTAAGAGAATTTGATTGGATTCGCAAAGGTTTAATGTTTGAACCAAGAGGTCATGATATGATGAGTGGGAGCATTTTATATCCACCACATGATCCAGCAAATGATGTTGCTGTTTTATTTATTGAAACCAGTGGTTGCTTACCCATGTGCGGACATGGAACCATTGGTACCATTACGGTGGCTATTGAAGCAGGTTTGATACAACCTAAAGTGCCTGGTAAAATTAGGATGGAAGCGCCAGCCGGATTGGTACTTATTGATTATACCATGGATGGCAAAAAAGTAAGTTCAGTGAAGTTGACTAATGTGCCTTCGTTTTCAGCTGCAGAAAATTTAAAAGTGCAATGCCCTGATTTAGGGGAATTAAATATTGATGTTTGTTACGGTGGTAATTATTATGCCATTGTGGAAGTGCAAGAAAATTTTAAGGGGGTTGAAAATTATACGGCTGGACAATTAATTGCCTGGAGTGGGGAGTTGCGTAAACGCATTAATGCTGTGCATAAATTTGAACATCCTTTGGATCCCACTATTAATTCATGTTCACATATTTTGTGGACTGGAAAAGTATTAGATGAAAAAAATACGGCAAGAAACGCAGTTTTTTATGGTGACAAAGCTATTGATCGCTCTCCCTGCGGAACTGGCACTTCTGCAAGATTAGCCCATTGGTATTCAAAGGGTAAATTAAAACAAGGGGAGGCCTTTATGCATGAAAGTATTATAGGATCTGTATTCACTGGAAAGGTGGAAGCCATTACTGAAATTGGCGGCAAGGAGGCAATTATACCCTCCATTCAGGGTTGGGCCAAGATAATAGGATTTAATACCATATCTATTGATTCCGCTGATGACCCTTATGCAGGCGGTTTTCAAGTGGTATAAGCCTTTTTATCCTTTAAATAATTCCACTTAATTTATTGGGGAAATGAACACAATTTTAACGAAATTCGTGCTTTAATCTATTATATGAAAGTAGTTGTATTAGGCGGGGGTGTAATTGGTTTAAGTAGCGCTTATTAT
>DOMR01000248.1 GCA_003509845.1 Chitinophagaceae bacterium
TGAAATTAATTTATACAAAAGTACAGACCATCATGGCAACTGTTTAGAAAGTATCGTTAGCAGAAAGCAACCTATTTCTCCTGTTGAAATTGGACATCGCTCCTGCTCTACTTGTTTATTACATCATATTGCAATGAAATTAAAACGTAAAATTTATTGGGATCCAATGAACGAGCGTTTCTTAAATGATGACGAAGCAAATGCAATGTTAAACCGCCCTCACCGCTTCCCTTATGAAGTAAAAGGATTGGATTAAATTGCAACAAATAAATTATTAAATAACTTAGAAGAACTTTTTCAAAATTACCTATGAGTAACTCAAATTCAGATCGTCGCAAATTTATCAAAACTACTTCTGCCTTATCGGGTATGCTATTATTTTCAGGCATGTCTAATAAAACAAAAGCAGAAACAATTCCACAAGCTGCACCTATTAAAGTAGTTCCTAACCGCATTAAGTTTGGCGTCATTAATATTAACCATCCACATATTTATGGAATGACTGAAGCGATAAAGCGTGGTGGCGGACAATTAGTTGCTTTATATGCTAAAGAACCAGAATTGGTGGCTGATTATTTAAAATCATTCCCAGAAGCAAAATTAGCAAAGAACGAAAATGAAATTTTAGAAGACCCCAATATTCAATTGATTTTAAGCTCGGGCATTCCTGACGAACGTGCCCCATTGGGTATTCGTGCAATGCAACATGGTAAGGATTATTTAACAGATAAACCTGGAATTATTACTTTAGAACAACTTGCCGCAGTTAGAAAAGTACAAAAGGAAACGAAAAGAATATTTTCAATCATGTATAGTGAAAGATTGGAAAACAAAGGCACGGAGATGGCCAGCCAATTGGTAAAATCTGGCGCGATTGGCAATGTAATTCAAACAATAAATTTAGCACCACATCGCATTAATAATGGCATAGGCAAAACAGGATTGGCTATTAGACCTGATTGGTTTTTCGATAAAAAAAGATACGGTGGTATTTTAACTGATATTGGTTCGCATCAATTTGATCAATACTTACACTTCACGCAATCAACAGAGGCGCAAGTATTAATGTCACAAACAGGCAATGTGCATTACCCGCAATACCCCAATTTTGAGGATTTTGGAGACGTCATGTTACAAGGCAATGGTGGTGCAGGCTATATTAGAGTTGACTGGTTTACACCAGATGGTTTAAGTAGCTGGGGCGATGGCAGATTAACTATTTTAGGAACCGATGGTTATATTGAGGTGCGTAAAAATATAGATGTATCCTCAGGACATAAAGGGGGCAATCATTTATACATGACTGATAAAAAAGAAATGAGATATATAGATTGTAATAATGTTGAATTACCATTTGGTCCACTTTTTGTTGATGACGTTATCAATAGAACTGAAACTGCTATGTCACAAGCGCATTGTTTGCTTGCAACAGAATTGGCATTGAAAGCACAAAAAATGGCGAAGCCATTGATTTTGAAAAAATAAAAAAGTTAGCCTAAGCAAACTACTTTCATCATAGCAAAAAAAATAGCCATCCTTTAATTTCGGATGGCTATTTTAATATTAAACCATTTCTAATTATTTAATCGTTGCAATAGGCACTGGATCCATATCCGTAAACTCCTTGTTCTCCCCTGCCATGCCCCAAATAAAACCATAGTTGGCTGTACCCACGCCAAAGTGCATACTCCAAGGTGCTGATAAAACTGCTTCATTATTTCCAATAACAACATGTCTTGTTTCCTGTGGCTCACCCATAAAATGCATAACGCGATGTGCTTCATTCATATCAAAATAAAAATAAGCTTCCATTCTTCTGGTGTGGGTATGTGGTGGTACTGAATTCCAAACACATCCTTCATCTAAAATAGTTAAGCCCATTACTAATTGACAACTTTGAATACCATCGTTATGAATGTATTTATAAATAGTTCTTTTGTTTGAGGTAGCCAATTCACCCAATTTTACTGGGGCTGCATCCGCTTTGGTCATTTTTTGATTAGGATAAGTATGATGTGCTGGTGTAGATAATAAATAAAATAATGCAGGATTGGATGCTTCATTACTAGCAAAGGAAACATGTTCCGTTCCTTTTCCTAAATAAACACATTCTAATTTATCAATTACATAATCTACGCCATCTGCAGTAACCGTTCCTTTACCGCCTACGTTAATAATGCCTAATTCACGACGCTCTAAAAAATAGTTTGCTTTTAATTCTCCTTCATTAGCAAGGTCAATTTTATTTTTACCAGGCACAACCCCACCAACAATCATTCGATCATAATGAGAATAAACCAAATTAATTTGATCCTGCTTCATTAAGTCTTGAATTAAAAAATTAGCGCGCAGTTCAGTCGTATTCATTTTACTTGTTTCTACTGGGCTGTTTTGAAATCTTATTTGCATATGTATATTTTTTTGATTCTTTAATTATTTTGCTTCTTACCTTCCCATCCAGCCACCATCCACTGTTATAATTGAGCCATTTATATAATCAGCTGCTGAGGAGCATAAAAATACATAAGCCCCAGCTAAATCTGCTGATTTGCCCCAACGACCCGCTGGTATTCTTGCTAATATGGACTTACTCCTTTCCGGATCAGCACGTAAAGCTTCTGTATTATCGGTTTCTATATAGCCTGGCGCAACACCATTCACATTTACTCCTTGTGATGCCCATTCGTTTGCAAATGCCTTTAATAATGAGGTTATGGCCCCTTTACTCGCTGCATAGCCAGGCACATTAATTCCTCCCTGAAAACTTAATAAGGAACAAGTGAAAACTATTTTACCTGACTTGTCCGCTACCATTCTTTTTCCAATTTCTCTGGTAAGCACAAATTGCGCATTTAAATTAATTTCCATAATAGTATCCCAGTATTCATCGGAATGTTCGGCGGCAGGTGCACGCATAATACTTCCCGCATTGTTAATTAAAATATCAATACGCGGATGATCAAGTTTTACTTTTTCTATAAAGGCATGTAATGCAGTGCGATTAGAAAAATCCACCGCATAGGGATAAAATTTTTGACCTGTTGCTTCTACTGCCTTTTGCACTTCACTGCCTTGTTTGGGCATACTATTCGAAATACCAATAATATCAGCGCCTGCATTGGCTAAGTCAATGGCAATGGCCATCCCTATACCACGGCTGCAACCTGTGACTAATGCTAATTTATTATCTAATCTAAAATTGCTCATCTGTAATCTTATGTTTTAATTTAAAAAAGTTGAAGTAATAATTCACTCTTTATCCATTACGCATCTAAAACCCAAATGTTCCATTCCTGAATCAGGGGAACTTTTCATACGTGCAGATACGCGGTATCCACTACAATAGGAATCATTGCATAAAAACGAGCCACCCCTCATGACACGTTTGGTGATTAATGGCTCATCCGGATCAAAGCTTTTCGTTGGACCTTTGGGATTGATGGAAAGTTTTGTTTTGCTTAGTTGTGTGTAGTAATCATTATTATATAAATCAGCACACCATTCCCAAACATTACCTGCTACATCATACAATCCATAACCATTCGGTGCAAAAGATTTTACAGGCGCTGCGCCCATAAAACCATCTTTATTCAAATTCAAATAAGGAAAATTACCTTGCCAAAAATTACATTTACTCACTCCTGACTCCTCAAAAGTTTTACCCCAACTGTAGGTATTGTTGACTAATCCGCCACGCGCAGCATATTCCCATTCCGCCTCAGTGGGTAATCTTTTACCCGCCCATTTACTATAAGCCACTGCGTCATCCCAACTTACATGTGTCACTGGAAAATTATCCTTTCCAATGATATCACTATTTGGCCCATTTGGATGCTTCCAATTCGCACCCCTGGTCCATGCCCACCATTGACTGTAATCATTTAAATTGACTTCCGATTTTGTAGGTACAAATATTAAGGAAGCAGCCTTTAACACCGAATCCGGGGGCTTAGGCGTATTAGGAGGCACTTGCGATTTAATCTCCTCCCAATTAATATCTTTTTCTGCGGTGGTGATATATCCAGTTGCTTTTACAAATTCACTAAATTGCGCATTGGTCACTTCAGTGGCATCCATATAAAATCCATTCACTTTAACACCATGCTTTGGATATTCATCTTTACGTGCTTGCTCATTATCCCCGCCCATCATAAAAGTTCCAGCAGGTATCCAAACCATTCCATCGTGCTTATCCACGGGTTTTCCAAATGCATTAAATCGGGAAGGAATTTTACTACAACATGATTTTAATGTATCTGTAGCAGCTACTTTTTTTACAGCAGTCACTTTTTTATTGACAGGGGCAGTTACTATTTTTTTTGTAGCTACTGTTTTTGGAGTTGCTGTTTTTGGAGTTACTGTTTTATTTTGGGTGTCTTTTTTTTGTTGCGCCATTATATTAACAGACAAAAAAAACATGAACGTAAATAAAAAACCGATGCTTTGTAAATTCAACTTGCTATTTTTCATAATTCATTTTACTTAATTAGTTCAACACGTAGAAACAATTTTAGTTATATTAAAAAAGACTTTGTATCTACCCTTCAATAAAGTCCTTCCGCATGGGACTAAAAGTATCCATTAAAACGCCTTCCTCCAAACAAATAACCCCATGCCAAACATTGGAAGGGGCAAAAAAGGTTTCTCCTTGATGTAATATCTTTTTTACCCCACCTACTTCCACCTCAAATTGTCCGGATTCCACATAACTTATTTGAACATGTGGGTGTTGATGCAATACCCCAATAGCCCCTTTTTCAAACTTAACTTTAACCAACATCACGGATTCGTCATAAGCTAAAATGGCACGTTGTACCCCAGGCGCAACATTTGTCCATTTTACTATATCGTTTTCGATAAAAACATTGGTCATTTGCTTGATTTTAATTATTTTGTAAAGGTAAATTTAACTTAATTTAATCGATTGGCTATATTGTCAATTACAAGAATTATTCAAAATTTACCTACCACATAAAGATAAATTTAATTTCTAAATTAAAAGCTATGCAATTCAAATCATTGTTATTATCAATGCTTCTTATGTCATTTATTTGCGAAAACGTTATCGCCCAACAAGACAGCAGAAATGATCTCATGAAAAATCTGATTACAGAAAACTACGCGTTGGCCGAAAGTCAATATACATTGATGATGAAATCGGTTCCTTCAGGCAAGCTTCCACAATCCTATGATGCTACTAAAAATCAGCTCCTATCAAGAGATATCACCTGGTGGTGCACTGGCTTTTATCCAGGCTCTTTATTATACATTTACGAGCAAACCAAAAGTGAAACCATTAAGGCTGAAGCATTACGTGCTTTAAAAGTGATTGAACCAAATCAATACTACACAGGCAATCACGACTTAGGGTTCATGATGTATTGCAGCTACGGAAATGCTTATCGCTTATTTAAAGATGAAAATTACAAACAAATCATTTTTAACGCTGCTGCATCCTTAGCAACAAGGTACCGCCCTACGATGAAATCCATTCAATCTTGGAATAAAAATCAATACTTTAATTGCCCAGTGATCATTGACAACATGATGAATTTAGAAATGTTGAACTGGGTGAGTCAAAATGGAGGGGATGCAAAATACCAACAAATTGCTGTCACGCATAGTAACACTTCCATGAAAGAATTTTATCGCCCTGATTATAGCTCATTCCATGTGGTAGATTTTGATGAAAAAACAGGAAAGGTGTTAAGAAAAACTACCCATCAAGGTGCCGCTAATACTTCCGCATGGTCAAGAGGACAAGCTTGGGGTTTATATGGTTACATCACGATGTACCGCGCAACAAAGAATATTGCTTACTTAAATCATGCAAAAAAAATTGCAGCATTTTATTTGAACCATCCTAATTTACCAGCAGATAAAGTTCCTTATTGGGATTTTGATGCAGGTCAACAACCAATTGCAAAACGTGATGCTTCCGCAGCCGCTATTACTGCATCTGCATTGATGGAGTTGGCGCAATACACAACAGGTGCTGAAAAAGAAAGATACATTAATGATGGTGTAAAAATGATACAATCCCTATCCAATGAAACCTACCGAGCAAAAGAAGGTGAGAATGGTGGATTTTTAATCAAACATTGCGTAGGTGCACTTACCTTAAATTCAGAGATTGATGTGCCACTTGTTTACGCTGACTATTATTTTTTAGAAGCGCTGAAGCGTTATAAAGATTGGTACTTAAATAACTAATACAACTACCACATTGGTAAAGAGGAATAATTTACGCAGCAATTCGCGCGAAAATTATTCCTCTTTACATATAGGGCTTTAACTGATCACTTACTTTTTTCAAAAAAGGTGGGATAATAACTTTTGGATCTCCTGGATTTAAAGTTTCTGTGGGCAAATAGCCTTTATAAGGAGATGCTGCAATAATCTTAACTAACTTTTTTAAATCCATGGGTTGCACTTTACCATTAATGGTAATGAGCTCCTTGATTTGCCAGTTGACAGCATAAGGTGCCACTAATTCAATTTCACTATAGCCTTCCTTGGTTTGGAAATTACCGGTGTCCACCACCAAGCCAAACCACTGTTTATCGAGTCGATCAACAAAATAAATTGCTTGTTCTGCAGTCAATATAAAATCATTGTGGTTTTGCATCGCAATGATCACCCCTAATTTTTTTCCATATTGAACACACTGCTCAAAGCTTTCAATGATCCAATCTGCTACCTCCTTCCAAGCGTATCCTTCTGGTAATTTTTTTGCACTATAAATACGTATCACTGGCGCCCCTATTTTCGCTGCTACTTCAATCCACTTTTTTACAAAATCAACTTCTGCTTGTCGGTTGGTAGGATTTGGAGATCCAAAGTCATTGCGTATACCCGTCCCACTAATACTAAGTCCTGCCTTATGTACCCTATTTTTAATACTATAAATATATGCGTCAGAAGGAACTTGGGGATAGTTTTGTAAGTAATAACCTGTAATATCAATCGCGTCAATATTCAAATTTCCACAAAAATCAATCACTTCCTCAATGGTAATTTCCTTTTTTGTTAAGGGCGCATTAAAGGAGTAAGCATTTAAGCTTATTTTAAAACGGTGGCTTAACGATGAATTAGATTCAGCGCTATCCACTTGTGCTTTTGAACTACCCCCCATATTTGATTTAGCAATCGCAGGTACAAAAAATAACGACTGCAAAAACTTTCTTCTTTGACTCATAAAATGGCTTCGTTTTAAATGATAAAAAAGTTGATCTATTAAATGTACCAAATATTTCTAAAAAAATAACCCCAGTAAAACTGAGGTTATTTGAAAATATCGAAACTAATTAAGGTTGATTAAGCTTCCTTTGATTTTGGGGCTTTTTCATTGGGTTTTTTCTGCAAAGTAAACACCAACTTATTTTGCGCAGTATCAAAATCACCAATCAAAGTATCTCCTTCCTTCACACTAAAGTTTAAAATTTCCTCCGCTAATGGATCCTCAATGTATTTTTGAATAGCTCTATGTAATGGTCTTGCACCAAACTGCACATCATACCCTTTATCTGCGATGAATGTTTTGGCTTCTGCGGTTAAAACTAAGTTCAATCCTAAATTAACCAAGCGCCCTAATACATTCTTCATGATAATGTCGATGATCAAGAATATATCGTCCTTTGTCAATGAATTAAATACCACCACATCATCCACCCTATTTAAAAATTCAGGCGAGAATGTTCTCTTTAATGCCTTTTCAATGACAGATCTATTATTTTCTTCTGTTTGCTCTACACGTGTAGCAGTAGCAAATCCAACACCATCCCCAAAATCTTTTAATTGACGCGCGCCAATATTAGAAGTCATGATGATCAATGTATTTTTAAAATTCACTTTACGACCTAGGCCGTCAGTTAAAATACCATCATCTAACACTTGTAATAAAATATTGTAAATATCTGGATGTGCTTTTTCAATTTCATCTAATAAAATCACACAGTAAGGTTTGCGACGCACCTTCTCCGTTAATTGTCCACCTTCTTCATAACCTACATAGCCTGGAGGCGCCCCTATCAATCGGCTTACAGAAAATTTTTCCATGTATTCACTCATGTCAATTCTAATTAAAGACTCTTCTGAATCAAACATGTTACGCGCAAGTGCACGTGCCAATTCTGTTTTACCAACACCTGTTGGACCTAAGAATATGAAAGTACCAATGGGTTTTTTAGGATCCTTTAAGCCAACCCTATTTCGTTGAATGGCTTTCACCACTTTACTAATTGCATCATCCTGACCAATGACCATTCCTTTCATTTCTTCGGCCATTTTTCTGAGCTTGGTTGTTTCCGCTTCCACCATACGTTTCACCGGGATACCTGTCATCATACTCACCACCTCAGCAATATTTTCCTCATTTATGGGGAAACGTTTTGTTTTGCTTTCATCTTCCCACAAAGTTTTTGCTTTTTCCAAAGCTTCACCTAATTTTTTTTCTGTATCTCTTAAGTTAGCAGCCTCTTCAAAACGCTGACTTTTAACCACCCTATTCTTTTCGTTTTTAACTTCTTCGATTTGTTTTTCTAATTCAACAATATCCTGAGGAACATTAATATTTTTTAAATGTACTCGTGCACCTACTTCATCTAATACATCAATGGCCTTATCAGGTAACAAGCGATCCGTCATATAACGATCACTTAACTTAACACAGGCTTCAATGGCTTCTTGATCATAAACAACGCTATGATAATCCTCGTATTTGGATTTAATATTATTTAAAATAGTAATGGTATCTGCTACACTAGGTGGCTCAATCACTACTTTTTGGAAACGTCTATCTAATGCACCATCTTTTTCAATGTGCATACGATACTCATCTAATGTGGAAGCACCAATACATTGCAATTCTCCTCTCGCTAATGCAGGCTTAAATATATTAGAAGCATCCAATGAACCACTTGCACCTCCAGCACCCACAATGGTATGTATTTCATCAATGAATAAAATGACATCTCTGTTCTTTTCTAATTCA
>DOMR01000081.1 GCA_003509845.1 Chitinophagaceae bacterium
GCTGATCCCCAAGAAGTCGGCCGTCTGCTTGCGGTTCCACAGTTCATCTTCGAATCCTCCACCGATGTTGGTGAGGCGCTCCATTTCACTTCGGACCACTCGAGATATCAAGTCCTCGAGGTCATCAGCTGAAACGGTCACCACTTTTAATTCCAGCTTTGAGGAGGGATCTGGTTGCTTTAAGAAGTTCATAATGGTTTGGTATGGTTTGGACTCAATTAATTCGCGCGCTGTTCAAAAACCACGATGATCTTGCCTTCAAGTTGAATCGTGATATTTTTAAAGCCCCACTCGGTAACTATCTTTTTGACTTCAAAAAGGGCTTCCTCGATGCTCTGGCGATCACGGGGCTCTACAAGAAGGTATCCTCCCATTTCAGGACGAAGCTTCACGCGCACATCAACTATTCCCTTCTCGCGGATCGCGTCCACAATTTTGACCTCAGTTGGAGTCAAGCGAAAAACACGCTGCCATTCTTTGGTCGCCACGAAGGGATTCACAAAAAACTCTTCCATGAGTTTATGCAGCGGAACCGATGCATGCGCCTGATCGCTCAGTGAAAGAAACAACTTCATCTGCTCCTCACTGTGGATTTCATCAGGTGCAAGCAGGTGAAACTGCCCGTCAGGGGTATAGGACAGCACCAGTCTTTTGCGCTGGAGCATTAGACCTAAAACAAAAATCGAGAAGTGCGAAAAGTACTTTTTAAATAAGGCGTTGAATAGCTCACTTTGGACCGTGATTGCATCCTCTATCTTTTTTTCGATCTCACTTGGTAGCGATAACTCGCGGTAGCTTTTCTGCCTCGATGAAAAGATCATTTTCATATCCTCATCACTCATGGTAAACAGCTGGCTGCGCAGTTGCGCGATGCTTTTTATCGGAACATTCACCTTGCGCAGCTCAACCACCAACCGAAGCCATAAGTAATCAAAGAAGCCAAGCCGCGTCCATTCACGGCCTTCGGCTCCTGCGCGATTTTCATATAAACCCTCGTGCTTCCAATAAGATAGGTCTTGTTTTTTGATACCCGCCTGCTTCAGGGTAAAGCGCGGATCAAATAGGCCATCAATGAATTGAAACAATTCTTCATTCCCATTTACCGCGGATAGCTTTTCAAGCACCCACTCATGGTCAAAGGCATCGAGGTAACGTGTCGCACTCATAACGGGACAAAGATATTCAAATTTCCAAAATGTACAAATACTCTACTTTTATATTTAAATGACATATAAGTATACTTTTTACCACCACGGAACGCCGCACCCATCAATACCGATATGCACCCAGCACAATCGCGCCCAATGCCGATATCAAATGCATGGTATTCCCATGTTAGTCAATGTTTTAGAACATATCAATGCATATGGCTTTTAAGTCCAAAGCCAACACATCCAATGAACAATGCCAAATCATATCAATGAAGCGGATAACAAATCACGAAATCATATACCAGTTGATATGCTCGGCATACCAAGACCCATCCTCGGCATTAACGATGAAATCAAATCATCAAACGCCGACATTTCATCTTTCGTCACGATAACTTTTGATCTATTTGAAAATATCATTTATTACATTGTAATACAACTGTTTACAAAATATTTTCATATCAATTAATCATCTAAACAAACAATGCCTCGGTCATTTCTACCGATGTAGGCAGAGGATGGCCGAGGCATCTAAGTTTTGAGATGAAAATTATTTTAGGACATATAAACCCTCATCAATGATCTACTCCAGATTACATCAGCATTAGCGAGCCACTTTTCAAATTCTCGAACTTTAGATTGAGGCACTTTGGTATCGGTATCAAACCCAAACGGGGGCAACCCTCAAAACGCATGATTGTTATTTTTAAAAACAAGGATTGACCTAAAGGGGTCTTTCGGTTCTAATGGTGCCACTCATTTCGGTAGATACTGACCCAGGCATTTCTGTAGATACTGACCCACCCCCAGAAACCATCCTCACCGAAGCTACATTTACACCAATCGACACCAGCTATGCCCATCCTCACCTTTCACATCAAGCTCGTCGGCACCGAACCTGTCGTCATGGGTATTTCGGTCCTAATGGTGCCACCCATTTCGGAGTAACCGTGCCAGTCATTTCGGTTTAAATGGTGCCACGGATTTCGGTTCTAATGGTGCCACTTAAGGAGAAGGTCGAGGAATAGTTGCTACTTCGCTGCACGAACTTGTAATACTCCCCGATTTTAAACCAAGGGGATATTTGCACTAAGATAAAAATACGTCATCATGATGCCAATGCAAGTGTTCGTGCTTGTTGATCATAAAGGACGTTCGGTTTGGTTTTGATTCCTTGGTGGAATCGGTTGTTGTAGTAGGTGATGTAGTGTTCGACTTGTTGGTAGAGTTCGGTGCCGGTCTCGGCTGGATTCAGGTACAGGTAGTTCTTCTTGATGGTCCTCCAAAAACGCTCAATCCAAGCGTTGTCGGTTGCTCGTCCCTTCCCGTCCATAGAGATCTTAATGTCCTTCTTCTCAAGAAAAGAGGTCCATGCATGTGAGGTGTACTGCGACCCTTGATCCGAATTTATGATTTCAGGACAGCCGTACCGATCAATAGCTTCCTCCAGTACACGTACGCACCACGCCGCTTCAAGAGTGTTGCTGATTCCCCAAGCGAGGATCTTTCGGCTGTAGACATCCATGATCGCAGTGAGGTAAAGAAAGCCTCGACGCATGGGTATGTAGGTGATGTCCGTGCACCAAACCTGGTTGGGTCGAGTGATCTTCAGTCCGCGCAGCAGGTAGGGCTTAATGAATTCTGCCATTCCCAGCTTAGATAGATTCTTGCGCGGATAGATCGCCTGATAGCCCATGAGTCCAAACAGCCTGCGTATCCGCTTGGGATTGACATGAAAATTATAATCCCTCAGAAAAGCTACCATACTCAGCACCCCTTCGGTCGGATGATCAATCAAGTGCTTATCCATCAGGCGCATCATCTCCAAATTCTCAGGACGCTCCTCTTTGGGCGTAGTACAGCTGGCCACGATTGACCGTCAGAAGCTCGCATTGCCGGCGCACCGAAATGGTCCAGGCGGGTTTCACGAAGCGGGCGCGGGCTTTCATTTCCCCAGCTTCGCATAGACTTTTTTTAGGAAATCAATCTCAATCTTTTGACGACCGATCTCTGTGTACAGCTTCTCATTGGCAGCCTCTAAAGTCTTGGTGTCTTCACTCTTTGCTTTGGTAAACACGAGCGGACCAGCCTCCAAAAACTCAGACTTCCATCGAGAAATCATCACTTGGCTTACTTCGTACTTCTGGCTGAGCTCAGCCAAGGAGTGCCGCTCCTTCAAGGCCTCCACGACCACTTTGAATTTGAATTCACCACTGAAACGGCGACGGGTTTGTTTTGTGCTCATCGATACAAGGATTTGAGGTTTGAAATTTAACTAAACCCTTGGTTTGAAATTCGGGGAGTATTACATCCTTATTCTATCCCCAAACCCCTTGCCAAAGATGGTAAGAAAGATGTACTTAAAGTAGCCCATGGTATTTAACTCCTGAATCATCTTGGCATCGGTTTCTGCCAAGAGTTGGGGTGTGCTCATGTCAATTTTATTGATTTGAGCCAATCCAGTTATCCCTGGACGCACTGAATACACGCCGCGCGAATCACGCTCATGAATCAGTTCTTCTTGATTGAACAAATTGGGACGGGGGCCCACTAAACTCATATCGCCCACAAAGACATTCCACAGTTGGGGAAGTTCATCCAACTTCGATTTACGCAAGAAACTACCAAAGGGAGTTATTGAACTAGCACTGGCTAAATGTGTGGCTACTGATGGCGCATTGACATTCATAGAACGAAACTTCATCAGACGAAATGGCTGCTTACCCTTTCCTACTCGTTCTTGATTAAAAATGGGAGACCCTGTATCAAAATATCCAATTATCAATAACATGACCAAGATTGGACTCAAAAGAATTAAGCCTAGGAATGAAAATAGAACATCGAAAATACGGGTCACTTATTATTGAATGATTTAAATGTCTTTAATAATCCTTCTCTACTAGATACTGGTAAGGGTTTACCAATTGCTGCTTTAATTTTGGCATTACTCACCACATAAGATGAGGTCAACTTTTGTAACCGCTCTGTGTTCAGTGGTAAATGGAGTTTGTCTCCTATTGATGCAAAAACCTCAATAAACTTCTTCGAAATTTTCCAAAGCTTCGCATTCCTATTCTGTGATTGAGCAATTAATCCAATAAGTTCATTGGTAGAAAGCGGTTCATCGTCTGCAACGTTATAAATGCCTGATGGAATATCCTCCCTTTCGATGAGCTCTTTAAAAATGAACATCAAATTATCAATGCTACAGAATGAACGTTTATTTTCAAAAGCACCAAGTAGCCAAGGAATATTCTTTGAAACAATTTTATATAATAAATTCAAATTTCCTTTGTTGCCTGGGCCATGAATCATGCATGGCCTTAAAACATACACTCGTTTACCCGCAGGAATTTCCTTAGAAAAAATATATTGTTCGGCCAGTAATTTACTTTTGCCAAAGGCAGTAGAAGGATGGGCTGATATTTTTTCACTCAAAGAACCAATAACCTCATCTGCCACAGCTTTTACTGAACTAAGGGTTATGAATATCCTTGCCTTAGAAGCGAGAAAATCATCATAAACCTTTTTAGTGAACTCGTAATTTACTTTGTAATATTCATAAGGTGTTACTATGTTATTTAAGTCATGTGCTTTCCCTGCAAGATGTATTACAATTTTAATGTCGTCCGGAATTACTTCATTATCTCTTGAAAAAATGCGAATTATTTTTTCATGAAAATTCTCTTGAAAATTCGAACCAACAAAGCCTGAAGCACCAGTTATTAATACGCTCATTGATAAAAATAATCCGAGTTTATTATGGTCTCAATTTTACTAATCGCTAATTTTCTTGAGTAGTATTTTTTATAAAATACTTGACCGTTTTTACCTAACTGATTTAATTCAGTGCTATTCATCCTGCTGAGCTCTTCTATGAACTCAGCAAGTTTTTCAAAATTGCCCGCATTAGCTACCAAACCACAATTAGACTCTCTAATTACATCATTTGCTTCTCCATCTATCATGGCTACGACAGGCTTACCACAAGACATGTAAGTCTGTAGTTTTGCAGGAACAGTATTAGAGATAGATTCCCCTCCTTTAAGGGATAATAGCATGACTGAGCTCTTCTCGTATAATGAAGGCATATATTCCACGGAGTGTTGTGGATATATGAATACATTATTAAAATTGGAGGTTTCTTCCCTTAATTCTAATTCAAAACGACCTGAACCCACAAAAAGGAAATTAACTATACTTGAATTTTTAAAAATCTTTATGCATTTAATAACATTAGAAAGATCTTGGGCTTCTCCTAAATTACCGGCAAAAACAATATTGAAACCATTTGGTAAATTTGGAAATTCTCTTTTTCTAATATTCTCTTCAAAAATCTTGTCTGCCCAATTAGGAAAAAAAACAATCTTCTCGAGGTTAGATATTTTAGAACTTATAGATTCTTTAAACGATTTTGAACTTACCAAAATAAGGTCCGAGGAATCGTATAACTTCTTTACCAATTTATCCAACCAATTAATAATTATTCCTTTTTTAATTCTTGTGGTTGCAATTATACTTTCAGGCCACAGGTCCAAAGTCCATGTGATCAAACGGGCTTTATTATTTTTTTTAAACCAAATAGCTGGCAGAGAGCTTGTCATTGGCGAGAGTTGTTGTGTTAATATCACATCATATTCTAATTTTCTTCCAATAGTTAAATAGAAGAAATAGCAACTAAAATAAAAAGAACAATAATTAAATAGTAATCGAATTTTCCCACCTTTTCCTCTTGATACAATTGGTAATCGATATATTTTTACACCATTGATTATTTCAAAATTTCTTTTTAAAAAGCCATAACCCTTATAAAAGCTACCTTGTGGATAATTTGGCTTAGCTGTTACAACATCTATTGCGTAACCTCTTTGCTGAAGTTCAAAAACAAGATCATTACCCTTAAAATTTTCAGGATAAAAATATTGACTAATGAATAATATTCTCTTATTTATTTTTTCTTCCAAACTACCCTATTGATATAATCTGTATAACTCAAAATAATTCGAGTCACTTTTTCTGAGACATTTGGCACCGAGTAATCGGTAACTTGTCGGTAATTTCTATCGGAGTCAACTTTTTGTTGACCGAGTTGAACTAAGCCTCTCATGACGCTTTCAGGTTCTAAACCAACCATCATTACAGATGCTTCTTCCATCGCTTCCGGTCTTTCGTGTGCCTCACGAATATTCAACGCTCTGAAATTAAGTATGGAAGATTCTTCACTTATTGTACCGCTATCTGAAAGTACCGCAAAGGCATTCATCTGAAGCGCAATATAATCTGAGAAACCTAAAGGTTTTTGCCATTGTATTAATGGATTCAGATCGATTTTGTTTGTGGCTTGTAAAACCTCCAACTTCTTGCGTGTCCGTGGGTGCGTGCTTACGATAATCGGTAAATGAAATTTTTCTGCGATTTGATTAAGTGACTCCAAGAGGTTTGTAAAACTTGTATCACTACTAATATTTTCCTCACGATGAGCTGAAACCACAAAGAACTTATCTTTTTCAAGTTTAAAATCTGATAATACTGTGCTTCTAAGAATTTGATCCATATAATGATTGAGAACTTCAAACATAGGTGAACCAGTTTTTATAATTCTATCTGCAGGTAACCCTTCTCTTAACAGATATTCTCGAGCAATATCAGAATACGTTAAATTAATATCAGAGATATGATCTACAATTTTACGATTTGTCTCTTCAGGTACACGTTGATCAAAGCATCTGTTACCGGCCTCCATATGGAAAATTGGGATTTTTCGCTTCTTGGCAGGAATGGCACATAAACAAGAGTTAGTATCGCCTAGTACCAAAAAGGCATCCGGTTGTAACTGCTCCAAAAGTGGATCAATATTTACCAAGATTTGACCAATTGTTGCAGTTGCTGTTTCGCCTGCCGCATTTAAAAAGTAGTCTGGTTTTCTGATTCCCAAATCGCAGTAAAAAACTTCATTAAGTTCAAAATCATAATTCTGGCCTGTGTGAACAGTGATGTGTTCAATAGCCTCACTTTTATCCAAAGCTGCCATTATTCTTGACAAGCGGATGATTTCTGGTCTAGTACCGACCACGGTCATTAATCTAAGTTTTTTCATCTAAACTAATTCAAAATAAGTATCCGGATCTTTTGGATCGAATGGTTCATTGATCCAAAAAACTGTGAGAAGCTCTTCTTCTCCAATATTCTTAATATTATGTGTGTACAAGACAGGCATATCAACAAAGGAAGGTTTCGTACCATCTAATTCAAAATTTAAAATCTCATCTGTACCAATCTTTCTTAACTGAATGAGTGCCTTGCCTTGAATCACTGCAAATCTTTCAATTTTTCTTGTATGAAAATGGTTTCCTCTTGTAATTTCTGGAACAGTTGTTGAAAAGGAGGTCTGGCCAGAAATACCGTGTCTAATGATCTCTACAAAAGCACCTCTTGCATCCTTGTGTGGAGTTAAATATTTCGGATAATATAATTTAAAATCAACGAAAGACCTAAATGTGTTGAATAATTGGATGTGATATTTAGATTTCAATTCAGGTATTTCACCTTGATTTAGGTATGCTTCCTTGAAATACTCTAAGTCATTTAGAATTTCCGATACTTTTTGAACTGAACCTTCTGTTACTATACAATTGTGAGTATTATCATTTGAATCAATTCTCTGAATGATTTGATCCACTAAATCTCCAACATAAATTAGATTCATTTGTCCATCTACATCAATATTCGGTGTTTGATCATGTGTTAATTGATGACAAAACGTTGCCACCACTGAATTGTAAAAAGGTAACCCAAATGGTCCAAATACATTTGGTATAATCATACCAGTAAAGCTCGAACTTGTTTGAGTAGCCCAAGTAGAAAATAAGTTGCGGGCCTCTTTCTTTGAAGCTCCATATAAATTATCTCTTTCTTCCTGCGTAGAGGATGATATAAGAACATGCGGTTTTGCCTCAGTTCGATTTAAGGAATCAACTAATCTTTGCGCTAACGAAACATTAATTTCATATAATTTTTCAATGCTTTCGTGACGGTTAACCGCTGCTAAATGTACTATTACATCACACTGATTTACAAATTGATCTAATTTTTTTTCTTCTTCGAAGAATGACCTCTCAAAATCAACAAGTTCAAAATCTTCTCGCGCATATTTTATTTGTTGATATAAATGATATCCAACAAATCCATTTTGACCCGTAATTCCTATTTTCTTCTTCATTTACTTCATAACCATTTTAAATCTTCAAGTGTCAATCTAAAATCATCCTCTTTTGACTCTTTAAGTGTTTGGTCTGAAAATAATAAAAGTTCAATTTATTCTTCCAATGCCAAAAAGCCATTGTAATTTCCAGGTTCAATGTTCAGTACAATATTTTCATTTGATTTCAAGAAAATACTTTGACGGTTATTCAGGTCTAACATATTTATTGTTTGAACCTGAAAAGAACCTGACAAAACATAAAACCACTTGGATTCATTTTTTATGTCCTTGCCATGCTCTAATGACATTCTTTTCTGGTTTAATCAAATACATACGCCTAACTTTAACTAAATCAAAATCGTTCATAAAACGTATAAACCTGAACTTATCTTTAAATGAACCGCCCTCAATTATTTTCATTAATGTACGAGGTAATCTTCTATTTCTTCACCTAATAGCTCCTTTTTCACATAACTTAATTTGGCCAGCAACTGCTTTACCTCATCAAGATTCAGCTGATTGGTATTGTGTGAGTGATAATCTGAAATTTCATTTAAATCCTGTTCCCCTTTCGAAAAATACATAGCATAATTCAAATCTCTATTATCTGCTGGAATTCTATAGAAATCTCCCATGTCCACAGCCTTCATCATCTCCTCACGTGTACAAAGTGTCTCGTAAAGTTTTTCTCCATGGCGAGTTCCAATGATGTTGATATCTGGGTTCGAATTAGCCATTTGCTTAAGCGCATTTGCAAGAATACCTATGGAGGTAGCAGGTGCTTTGTTGACAAATAAATCGCCTGAATTACCATTTTCAAAAGCAAAAAGAACCAATTCAACTGCATCATTTAAACTCATTAAAAAACGAGTCATGTTTGGGTCTGTGATTGTAAGAGGTTTATTTTCTTTCAATTGTTTGATGAAAAGCGGAATTACAGAACCTCTAGAAGCCATTACATTTCCGTATCTCGTCAAGCATACTGTTGTATTTTGTAAAATCCTGGCTTCTGCAATGGCAACTTTTTCCATCATTGCTTTAGAAATACCCATTGCATTAATTGGATATGCCGCTTTATCGGTACTTAAACAAATTACTTTCTTTACTCCATTCTGTCCAGCAGCTCGTATAACATTTTGCGTTCCTATTACATTTGTTTTAACTGCCTCCATTGGGAAAAATTCACATGATGGTACCTGCTTTAATGCAGCTGCATGAAAAATATAATCAACGCCTCGTGTGGCTGGTTCCACAGAATTAAAGTCACGAACGTCACCAATAAAGAATTTCAACTTTAGATTATTCAGTTCATTACGCATGTCATCTTGCTTTTTCTCATCTCGAGAAAAAATTCTGATTTCAGAAAAATGATCAGTATGCAAGAATCTTTGTAAAACGGCGTTTCCAAATGAGCCGGTGCCGCCGGTGATCAGGAGTGTTTTATTTGTTATTTTCATTTATGCAGCGTTGTGAATAAGTTCTTTTTTTCTGTTTTATCAGGATAGTTTATTAATACTGCTTTATAAGGACCCTTAAACACGAATAAGCTACCTGCAGCTACTCCAATAATTCCATATTCATCTATGACCTGCTTAATATGGCTTATAGAACCAGCACCTCCTAAAACTGTAACGGGAATCGTTATAACTTGTGTTATTTTACTTATTAGCTCTAAGTCATATCCTTTCATCAATCCATCATTATCAATAGAATTTATAATGATTTCTCCAACACCCCATTTTTCTAATTCAGCTGCGTAAGTAATCGGATTAATACCTGTTGATTTTTTACCATTATGGGTATAAATTTCATACCGACCTAAGAGTTTTTTTTTGACATCAAGGACAATAATTACACTCTGAGAACCCACCCTTTCTGCAATTTCTTTTATTAATTTTGGATTAGTGATAACAGAACTACTTAACGCAATTTTTTCTATACCTAAACTAAAAATTCTTAGTGCTTGTTCTAAAGTTTTTATTCCACCACCATAACATAGCGGCATTCGGGATTGATTGGCCAACTTTTCAATTAGAGCATAATTTGGCTCTTCATTTTTAACGGTAGCATCAATATCAAAAAAAACTAACTCATCGACCTCTTTCTCATTAAAAATTCTCACTGCATTGATGGGATCACCAACATAGTTTGGCGATTTAAAGCCTACGGTTTTAACCAAACCTTTGTCATGATATAACAAACAAGGTATAATTCTTGGACGGAGCATAATTTTATAGGTTTGAAAAGTTAAATAATAGTTTCTCGCCGTAGTTATGACTCTTCTCTGGGTGGAATTGAATTCCGTAAATATTCTGAGAATTCACCGCAGATGTGAATTCAATTCCATAATTTGATCGAGCAATTATATCAGTAATATTATTACAATGAAAATAGTAGGAGTGTAGAAAATAAAAAATTGAATCTTCTTCAAGTCCACTAAACAAAGAATTTGATTTAATAGGGGTAACATCATTCCAACCCATGTGAGGTAATTTAGTTCGATGATGAATGAGATTTTCATCAAACTTCAATACTTCAGCATCAATCCAACCTAATCCAAGCATTTTACCTTCATCACTTCTTTTTCCCATCATTTGCATCCCAACACAAATACCAATTACCGGAATTTTTTGTTCCAAAACCAGAAAATCAAGTGATTCACGCATTCCTGATTTATTCAATTGTGTCATGGCATAATCAAATGAACCAACCCCAGGTAGAATAATTTTATCTGCCCCGATTAAATCATCTTTATTGAGAGCAATTTTAGTCTGAATATTTAATCTTTTAAAAACATTTTGAAAGGCAAAAATATTACCGACTCCGTAATTGATAATTGTTATCATCTGAACAATCTTTTTTCCAAACCTAATTTTTGCATGACTTGAGAACCTAATTTGATAAGCTTTATCTTACTTCGATAATCATAAAATGTTTTGTTTTGCCCTTCAAATATTTCCTGCAGCTGAGTTCTTGTTAAATCTAGTTTGTCCGCAACATAATCGAATTCTTTATGAAGGAATTCTTCAGAGCACTCTGGTTTTGAAATTCTTTCAAGGGCTTCTTCTCTTGTCATTTGATTGGTTAAAATTAAACTAGAGAAATGTGCTCTACGCTTTTCGAAACCAAATTTCCTTGGTAACCAAAAATCTTCATAGAATCTGGTAAATCTGGATTCATGGTGTTTATGCTGGAATGGCTGCCAACCAAATTTTTCTTCCAATAATTTTTCGGCATCTGTTTTTGTGTAAGGCACAAAATTGAGCGGTTTAAACACCTCCATTCCCAAAATATACTTATAATATATCTTGTAATTTAATATATCAACCAGAGGGAATGTCTTAAGTTTATTTTTTCCAAACTTTGAATGAATATCTTTTACTAACAATGTGTCTATTCCTGGGAAACCTCCCCACTCCTCTGGTTCGCGACAGCATTCAGTAGAGTAATTACTACCAGTTAAAACGTATTTTATCTTATTCCTTCTAGCAAATTTATAAAGCGATGAAAAAAATGCATAATCTTGTGGCAAATCTTGATCAGCAATTTGAGATTTTAAAAATGCAACTTGCAAATCTTTCATTTCTTCCCAATTAATAACTTCTGTATATAAATCTAAATTAAGACCTTTGCATAATTTTTCTATGTTACTTACAGCTTGATCTGTATTCCACCCGGCATCTACATGAAATAACAGGGGACGTAAACCCATAACCTCTTTGGCAATATAGGCAGTGTAAGAACTATCTAGTCCTCCGCTCAAACCTATGATGCAATCAAATTCTCTGTTTTCACCATCCTTTTTTATTTTATCTGAGATTGTGAGTAATTCCGATAGACCGTCCTTGCCGGTATGCCAACTTGGTTTAATAACAGAGATATAATTCGTATAGTAATCACTTTCGCCTCTTTCATTAAAACGAATATTGGGATCAGAGTTATCCATAATTGTTCTTGTGCAAATTTTATATTGACCCTCCATTTACTTTGATTTTAATTTATATTAATAACTTGAAACAGTGAAATATCGATTATAAGATTTCAAATTTATAATTTGTTAGAGCATTAACATCATTTGACGCGTTGTATGATTTAAAATAAATTCCATTATCATGAGCTGCCTGGAAATCATTAACGCTGTCACCTATTAAAAGACAATTTTTTTTTGGGTAATTATTATTGATTATTAATTCTTTAACTAACAAGTTTTTTGGTGTAGGAGATCCGTGAATAGACTTGAAATAAGCACTAATATCTAGTTCTTTACAAATAAAGCGTAATTCATTTTCATCTGAACCAGAAGTAATATGAAATGTAAAGTTTTTATAGTTAATTTTAATAAAATTAATTATTTCCTTGATTAAAAGATTTTTATCACAAAGTTTATCTTTCATAATTGATGAAAAATTTTGGGAGAAGTCTAGAATTCTTGCGTCTGAAACTTCCTCTCCCCGAATTTTTTCAAAAAAATATCTAAATTTATTATATCTTGAAAGGCCGCCATTAAGTCGATGGTACACCATTAACTCATCGATTTGGTATTGAGGAAAATCCGTCAAGCAATATTGGAATCCAAAATCACGTATTGAGTTCGAATTCATGATAACACCATCAAAATCCCAGAAAATTATTTTAATTTCTTTATTTCTCATTTAATTTAGCTATTACTTTGACTATATCCTCTTTCACATCTACGGAAATTGAATCAGCAGATAATTCAACCATTTTAACATCATACCCCAATTCTATAAATCTCAAAATTTCAATATCCTCAATGTTTTCAAAAAATGTTTTTGTACTTCTGCTTGAAAAATCAATTAACGCTTTGTAAGGAAATCCATATATACAAACCTGTCTAAAAGATTCAGAAAAGGTTTTTTTCTTATTGCCCGGAATAGGTGAGCGTGACATATATAATAGTCTATTATCTTCTCTAAATACAACTTTAGGTATATTGGGACTAAAATAATCCTCTAATTTAGAGATTTTTGCGTAGCCATTAATTATTAAATTTTCTTCGTTCTTGATACAATCAATAACCTTTAAAATGTCTTCTGGATTTACTAGAGGTTCATCACCTTGAACATTAATATAATATTTAGCTTGAAAATTAAGCGCAAATTCGGCTATTCTGTCGGTCCCAGTTAAGCATTTATCTGATGTAATTACAACGTTAATATTTAAATTATTACAATGATTTAATATTTCTATATCATCTGTAAGAACAAATACTTTTGACTTATCAACAGCTTTAATAACCTGATTCCAAGTTCTCTCTATTAATGATTTACCTAAAATTTCAATTAGGGGTTTATTTGGCAATCTAGAAGACGCCATACGTGCAGGTATAACTACAATAAATTCTTCTATATACATATATAAATTGATTTAATTTCTAAGTCATATGAAGTTGGAGTAAGGCTGGTAATTTTTTTGCCAGTATATTTAGCAAATTTTGAAAATAATATTTGATTTTCAGCAAATAATTCTTGTTGTCTACTATCAGCATTGATATTAGAGTAGCCGTCGTATCCTAAACATTTTACATTACTTGCACCCAAATCAATAGTTAACTGTAAAGCTATTGCAGTTTGTGAATCCTCAGAATTTTCTATAAAAGTAAAACGTTTAAGCTCGTATGTTTCGCCTTTAAAGGATTTAGGTATGTATGTCCCCATTTTTCTAGGAGAGGGAGGAAGTATACATGAGCAGTCATCAGGTAAATCATTATTAAATACATCTTCCATTCTGTAACCCTCATTACCTAATAAGCAAAAATACTGTCTATTTTTAAGTTCTTTAAATGCAATTGCATTTTTTGAACTTGCATGAATTACAGCAACATCTTCATTCTTTTTTAAATATTCAAAAATAGCTTCTTTATGCAATTCAATAGAATCACCTCCTCCAATAATAATTACATTATCCCAAATAGTATTATCAATAAATGGCTCATATATATTAACATTACTAGTAGAAGATTCATTTTGTAATGCCCGAATAATAGAATTAAATGAATAATAACTTTTTCCTACCCAATTCATTACATCTTTTTGAGGAAGAGAATTTGCTCCCGAAAACATATAAGGCAAATTAGTCCCCCAACCATACTGTTTTTGCAACAAGGTAAATTCATCAACTACTTTAGAAAGTGAATTAAAATTGACGTCTAAAGAATAATTTGAATTCAAAACAGACAGTAACAATTCAGTTTTCAAATTACCTGCACCACGTCCCATTCCAGTAATAGTGGCATCAACGATAGAGCACCCCCCCTCAATAGCAGTTAAAGTATTAATAAGTGCTAGTTCAATATTATTGTGGCCATGAAAACCAAGCTTTACGTTAGGCAAAACCTCTCTAACCAAACTAATTGCTTCTTTAACATCACTTGGATATACTCCACCAAATGAATCAACCATATAAAAATATTCAAGAATCGAATTTAAAGGAGATAAATTTTCAAAAAAATTATTTTGACTTTTCCACCTTGACATATACATAACATTAAATGCAACTTTAAATCCCATTTTTTTAATCCCAAGTGCTAGAGTTGTCGCTCTCACTATTTCACGCGGATCTACAGCAATCCTTACCAAATCTATAATACCACGACATGGCTCAAGTAATTGAAAAATATCATTAACTTTTATGTCCTTTTCATTTAAAATAATTACAAGTTTCTTAACACTTTTATTTTTTAAACGTTTCAACACATGGATTGGCAAATAAAAATATTCTCCATGATAATTCTTTAATGGGATTGAACGATAGCCAATTTCAAGATATTGTATCGGTAAATTATTGCAGCAATTTAAATAGGTATCAACTATTTTACTATCAAAATCCCAATTTGTATAATAGCCACCATCTCTAAGTGTACAGTCTAAAATTTCTACCTGATTAAGCATATTAATTAATTTAATTTTGTTTAAACTTAGTTGACAAAGAATTGAATATTTGATGTGCTCGCGTAATTTGCAAATTCTTAGCAAACTTATTATAATAACCTTGACGAGCATTCTTAGCTAAATTTGAAGCTAAATTAGGGTTATCTAAAACATACTTGATCAAATTTACAATTTCATGAGGATTATTAATATCATAAAGTAAACCGCTAATATTATGTTCAATCATTTCAGGAATACCAGAAACCTTTGGTGCTATTATGGTCTGTCCGAGGGCCATATATTCAGCCACAGCTCGCGGAAAAGCCTCCCCTCGACTAGTAAATAAACAAATATCTGAACTATATACAATATCTAAAACTTTATTTGAATGGCCATAAAATTTAAACTTATTAGAGTATATGGAATTGCTAATATCTTGAAGTATTTTATTGCCACCCCATCGCGTTGAGACACCTCCTACAATGTGAAATTTAACATTCGGTAAAAATTTAATTAATTCAGGTATTATCTGTAGTAAGATGTCTTGACCTTTTCGAATTTGAACTGATCCAACTATAACTATATTATAATCTACATTAGAGATGAACATTTTTTCTCGAACTTCTAATTTAGAATATGAATTAATTAGATTTACTTCAACCTCATCAATCGAGTTAGGCAAATAATATGAATCAATAATATTGGGAAATAAAATCTTTCCCCAGTCTTCTTTACCTTTACTGGAAACATATATAAGGGATTCAAATTTCAATAAATATCGCGATGCTTTAAAAACTTCTTGAGTCTTATCGTTGCCAATACTTTGATAAACAAATGACTCTGGATTACCTCTAACCACACAAGTTTTAGAAAATTCTCTTGAATACGAAATTCTCGTACTTAAAAATAAATTAGACCAAGAGTTAACGTATATAACATTGAGTCCATTTTCTTCAAAAAATACATCAAGATTTACGCGTTTTTTTTTGAATAAATCTTGAAAAATAAAATACATATTTTTTAAAAAATCTCGTAATGTCAAATTATTCCAATTATAATTTCGTTTTAATACAACATTACTAATAGGTTTATTTAAAACCATATTATACCACTTTTCGTTCTTAACACTAAAATCATCATTGCTAATTACTATAACATTAGTGTAAAAGGAACATAGGATATTTAAAAAATCAGCGCCGGACAAAGAAGAACCCCCATCTTTTTTACTATTTAAACTCTCTGAGATATAAATTATCATTATTCTAAACTTTAATTATTATTGCTCAATACCTTCGATTCCCAAATAAGAAAAACTAATATACGATAAATAAAGTATTCATTAACTAAGCCATAATTATACAATCGCCATAAACGACGAACATATCTCCTATTAATTAATTTACTTTCAAAGTTCATGAAATAATATCCAATTTCCTTTTTGTTTTCATTTATCATACTTTTATAGCCAATATGGAACCCAGTTTTTTTTAATTTAGAAACGTCTAAATTTAGATCTTCAGCCATTATAACGTTAAACAAAATTTTCGAATTGTTATTAACTAGCATTTCTTGAAATAATGTTTTATCTATCTTTTGTTGTAATTCAAATAAACGATAATCTAAAAGGGGCTCTCTTATTTCAATTGTATTGATCATACCAGCTAAATCTGTCTTATAATTTAATTGATGAATAAGTTCTGATTTCGTTTTGTGATTCAACATATTCAAAATGTCATTATTACCTTTTGGATCTGGTACTGAACTTTTTAAATTCACGTTTAAGCACTTATTTGCGAAGTCTTGTAAAATATTTTCCGAAATTATCGTCATTTCAAACATATTTTTACCAGTGAGAACCGCATGATATACAACTAAAGACTGTACTTTAGAATAAACAATAATTTTTCTTAATAATTTATCAACTATCATTGAAAACGGCTTATATATAAACCGAAAAAATTTCCATAATTTTACATTTTGATAAAGTGATCTGGCATAAATTTTGGAGGAACCGTAGCCTGCCAATAATTCATCTCCACCATCACCAACTAATACAACTTTTAAGCCACTATTATTTGCATTTTTTGACAATAAATATAATCCAATTAACGCTGAATCAGCAAATGGCTCATCTGCCATAGGGGTTATGAAGTTAAAAGCAGTCCAAGCATCATCAATTTTAAATTCATAAAATTTCTTATGAAGTCTAGAATCATTTAAAACATCATTAGGAACATAATCTTCACTTTTTAACGTTAAAGATTCTAGAACACGCACATTATTATTATTTAATGCAATTTTTGAAACCAGCGTACTATCTAAACCTGAGCTTAAAAATATACCGACAGGCAAATCTGAGACAAACCGTAGATCAATTGAAGACTTAATTATTTCATAAAATTGATTTTTTAAATCATCAAACGAATAAATAAATGTATCAGTGTTATTATTAAGAGACCAATATTCTTCCTTATTAATAGTTTTTTCTTCGATATTGTATGAAAGCAACATACCGGCTTCCAACTTTCTTACCACTTCAAAAATGGAGCTATAAGAATTCACAAAACCAAATTTAAAATAACTATGTATAGATTTCATATCTATATCACTTGAAAATTCCGGAAAAACACGTAATGCTTTAAGCTCACTTGCAAACGCGAAAGAATTTTGAAGAAGACAATAATAGAGAGGTTTAACGCCTAATCTATCTCGAACCAAATAGAATACATTTGTATTCTTATCGAATATTGTGAATGCAAACATTCCATTAATTAAATTAAGGCATTTTTTCCCCATCAAATGCCATAATTTAATTAAAACTTCAGTGTCACTACTAGAATCTAACGAATAACCTTCTCCCACCAATAGCTTTTCAAAGTCTTTGTAATTAAAAATTTCCCCATTAAATACTAAAGTTAAATTTTCATAATGATAAGGTTGATTTCCTGAAATTGAAAGATCAAGAATTGACAATCGATTGTGCACCAAACCAATTTCAAAATTAGTTGAGAAAAACTGATATTTTCCTATGTTATCGGATCCACGATGTAGCATTGAATTAGACATATTATCTAAAACAATTTCAGTATCGAAACTTAAAATAGAATTATCGATAGCAAAACCAGCTATTCCACACATAAACTTAAGTTAAAATTATCTTAAATAAGTAAAACATATTACTTCCATATAAAATTTGGAAACTTCAGGTAAAAAATAAAGAGAATAAAAAATAGAAAACCCGGAGTAATAAATAATGTTAAAAAATATTCACTAAAAGGAGATAATAAAATGCCTGATAATATCATTGAATATATAATGCTAAAAACAAAATATCTTCGAAATCTATATATCATACCTGAAATGAAGCCCGTTAAAGAAAAAACAATAATCGAACCAATAATACCAAAATCATTAATAAGAGGATAAAACTGTGAATATACATTTCCTGCTTTATAACCTTTTTTCAAAATATTAACATTAAATGAGTCGTCAACAGCGTTAGAAATTGCATAATTATAATTAGAGATTAAATTCATTTTATTAAGTAGCGATTCAATACTATTAAGGGTTAAAAATTGTGAAACTTGAAATTTTTGAAAATTATTAAAAACATAATCAAAGGCAGAAGGTCCACTAGCAATATAAAAGGTAATATTTAAAATAATATTATCAACATCACTTAAAAAGTCTGTAAATGAATCTGTATTATCTCTAAAACCCATAATCAAAATGAAAACAAGAATTCCAAGAAAAAACAACAAAAAAGTTAATTTTAAATTGATCTTATTATTAAATTTAAAGAGGAAGAAAATAACCAAACAATTTATATAGAAACCAGATCTTGCCCCTTCAATTAGAAAAAGAATTGAAGAAACAATAAAATAGAAAACGAAAAATAACTTTGTAGAATAGTTAATTTTATTAATTCTAGATATATAAGAGACGAAAAAATATAAAAATAAATTAGAAAATATATAAATTTTTCTGCTGAAAAAATCTAATTCATCTAAAAGCGTTTCACCACTTAAATTTAATTTTCGAACATTAATAAAAAAAGCAGCAAGATTATTAAAACGAAGAATTTCAAATGTTAAATGTACTATAACTAGAGCGAAAATTGGTATCAATAGAAAACCAAACAACTTAATTCTTCGAAAATAAATGATTAAACTAGTGTGATTCTCAAAATAATCGGCTTTGCACTTTTTCCCCAAAAAAAAACTAAAATTAGTAACTATAAAGTAGGAAAAGAAAGCAGCAAATAAATAAAATTGGGTATATAAACCGGGTGTCTTAAAACCACTAATGAATCCGATTGACAAAACAAAAAACCAGATTAAAGGCATTAGTACAGAAGGAAACAGAAAATCTCTAGTAACATACCAAGAACTAAAAACAAAAAAAACCAGTAATACCAGAATTATCATTACTAATATTTAAGTTTATTTGAATCTTTAATTGCTTTTTTAATGAGCTTAAGCCGAATTATACTGTCTGAAGAATTAATAAAAAAAGCACCTAAAAATTTTAAATGAATTTTTAAATAAAAAATATACTTATTCATAAAATATATTAACTTATTACTAATTAGGTTAGAACTAATGAAAGTATGATTCCTAATTGAGTAATATAATTTTAACTCACTATAATTGGAGGAGAATAATCCATAACTACTCGGACTCATTTCATCAATATCTCTTATTTCCGCAAAGTATGTCATAAATTGGTGTATATTGAATTTCTTAAGTCGAAGAGAATATTCAACATCATCCGCATATAAAAATAAACTTTTGTCAGGATATCCAATAACATTCAACACATCCCTTGATATAAACATACCACCATAAGGCCCAACATTCACTCTTATTAAGAAATAATTGAACTCATTTTTTAAAGGTGAAAAGAATCTAGTAGTTAAAATTGAAAAAACGTTAAATCCACAAAAGTTATTATACCCATAATCCTTAATTACACCATTTTTGACACAATTATTATCTCCTGACCACGAACTTCGATAACAATATAGAACAGGGTCAATAAAACTTTTTGATAATAATTTTCTTGACAAAATCAACGAGTCTATTGAACCATTTAATAAAAGATTATCATCGTCAAGTAATAAAAAATTACTTATTTCACTAAACTCTAACCCTTTCTTAATTGCCAAATTAAAACCACCAGCCGAACCTAAATTTTCATCCGACTCTACAATATAAATTTTATCAGAAAGATTCTTTGGCAATAATTTAAACTTCTCCAAACTTGAAATATCGGGATTATTACAAACTAAAATGATTTGTTTAATATCTTGACTTAAACAAGAATTTATTACTTGAATACAGAGATCATACCTATTGCCATATGTGACAATTAACGCAGCGATATTCATTTTTTCTCAATTTCAAAATGAATTTCATAACAAGGAAATATCCAAGTGAGATTCTCCTCATATAACTCAGTTAAAATTATATGACTATTAAAAAATTTTCTAAAAATTTTCTTAATTAAATTAACAGGACGGAATGGAGAGGTAAAGTTCAAATAAACCTTATTAATTTTAAAATCTAATTGATTATAATATCTAGGAACATCTCTTTTAAAGAACTTATCACTACTAAAATACAAAACAGAATATAAGCCCCAGAAATTTTTGTGTGTGTAATCACTATAATAATAAGGGTTAGAAAAATGAGGAACAATATTAACCATTTTTCCACCAGGTTTCAAGACTCTATTGACTTCAAACAATAAGTTCTGCAGAGAATCAATGTGTTCTAAAAAATGCGAAGTATATATTAAATCAATAGAAGAATCAGGAATAAATGACAAACCCTTTGATAAATCACACAAATAATCAACACTTTCTTTATCTACAAAATCCAACCCAATAGAATTTTCATACTTCTTAATATCTCCAGGTCCAAATTCCAAAACAATAGGTTTACCGGAATCTTGATATTGATTTAATATTAAACTAAAATCATTTTTCATTTTTAAATAATTTAAAAGAATAGATATATAAAATAGAAGTTACAAACACTTCTGTAATTACTGTAGAGTATATAGCACCATATAAACTAAATATTGGCAAAAAAACTAAAAGCAATATGAAATCCAATAATCCACCCAATACAACTGAATATGTTAAGAAACGATCATGTCCTTTGGAAATTATATAATGTACAGCTGGTACGTTTATGCCAATAACAAATAAAGAAAAAGAAAGTAATTGTAAACATTTTCTGGTTACAGAGTCATCACCGCCCGTAATTATTAAAACAATTTGATCAGAAAACAAAAAAGTTAAAGCGAATAATAAAAAAGAACTCGAAAACATAACAATAAACAGCAAATTAATGGATTTTGAAATTGTCTTTTTACTGTTACCCTGATCTCTTACGGTTAAAGGTAAAAATGCTTGTGATATAATCGAATTCACACCATTTAGAGCTTCAAAAACTTTCCTTACGATAGAAAAATATCCTACATCTGATGCGGTACCGAAATGCTTTATAAGTATAATAGCGTTATTTTTATAAAAATGCACACCTACACCAGAAATGAAAAAATGAAAGCTTTTCTTGATCTGAAGAAAGACCTTTTTAGGTGTTACTAATGTAAAAGATATCCCGAAAGTTTTATACAACAAAAAAACAGACAAAATTCCGGCAATTAAAGACCCTAATGTTGTTAAAACGGCAGCAATTAAAATATCACCTTTATCTTTTACAAAGATGAATAACATTAGTGTAAAAAAGAGTTTAGAAATTAAATTAAAATACGTAATATATTTCATTTTTTCAATTCCTTGAAAAAACCAAGCAGGCATAATAATCTGTCCAAATACGCCCAAAAAAATAACATAAATCAATAGATTATTTTCAAATGAACTATTGGTATAAAATAAATAAATAGAAAATATAGATAGGCTAAATAAATACAGGTACAATTTAGAGGTAATTATTTCATTAAATATATTATTGGTTAAAAGACTATTTTCCCGATTAATAGATATTTCACGAGTCCCAGAAATATCGAATCCATAATTAATGATCAATGTTGAATAAGATACAAGTGTATTAGCATAAGAAAGTTGACCAAAATTTTCAACTCCCAAAACTCTAATCAGATATGGTAATGTTAATAATGGGAATACGTAATTTGCAATTTGTAAACCTCCTAAAGAAATAAGATTTTTAAATAAGGAGCTAAAATTCATATAATTTTTAAAAACGTTCAAGAATAGAAATGTTTTGCATTATAATAATCACAAAAGGATTTGATATTATCATTTGAAAAAATATCAACAAAATTGTAATGATACACCATATAATCATTAATTAATGTTGATTTAGATCCAATAACTAAATCAACATCAGGAAAAGTGGAAGTAGAGTTCCAAACTAAAATATCATTAGAATGAAGAAAGTTTTTTGGATATCTATTATAAAATTTACTAGAAGGGTGCCATTTGACGTAAAATTTAAGACCCTTTAGTCCTAAGATTCGAATATTATTAATAAACTCCATTTCGCCTCGAATAGTTGAATTTCTAGAAACTATTAAAACATTAAAAGTACCTTGGGCAGTTTTCTCAAAAATCATATTTTTGGTATATTCTACAACTTCTAAATCATTTAAAACATTACATTTACTAAATATATTTTGAAAGAATAGAGTTCGACTCTCAAAGTTTAGTACAAACAATTTCGAAGGAAATTTGATTTTGAAAGGAAGACTGAAATCAGAATCTAATTCGCCATGTTGAATTTGAACGACTTTGTTCTTAAACTTCTTATTAATTATAAATGCTATTGAGTCGTAATGAGACTCATGATAAATTACATCAACATTTTTATTATTTAAATTATCAATAAATTTTAACAACAAAACGTCTCTGAATAAACGAAATAAATAGAATCTGAAGATTGAATTTTTATTTCTATATATCAGGTTTAAATACAAAGGGAAAATTATAATAAATGCAGAAAGCAAATCGCTTATACTTAAATACGATATATATGAATTTCTCTGTAAATCTAAAACGGGATTTGAACAAACATTTGTAAATTCATAACTGGATAAATTATCTAGTTTTTTGTATTTTGAAAAATCATTTTTTGGAATAAAAATTATTCCATTTGAAAAAATTCTTACTTTTCTTTGAGTTAGTCTGGTTAATAAAATTACAAATGAATCTACAAGTAAAGTAAAAAAACCAAGGACCCAAAGTTTACTAAGAATGTATAAAAAATACTTACCCCACGATTTATCGATAATAAATTTAAATAGATAAATTCTTGGTATTGCATATCTTGAATTATAATTAAATCTAATACATTCTAATATCTCCAATTGTACATTATTTGTACATATTTTTTTATTTATTGAATACAATTGCGATATTTTCAAACTTAGAAGATGATGATTGACTAATCTTTAAAAATACTATCTAGATACAATAGAATTAAAATTTTTACACATTACAGAAAAGAATATTTATTTGGGTATAAATTGTTATAATGATTAATGATATTTAAAAACTCATTGAACACACTTTGATTACACTCTCTTTTCACCTTATGAAATATCCTGTGATACTCTTTTTCATCAATATTATTAGCATCACTATCACGTGGTAAATTAATTTTTTTTAGCGTTTTAAATACCCCTGAATCAAATTTTCTATTTGTAAATATTTGTATTTTGTCCAATATCACTTCTGTATTAAAAGCTAATTCTTCAAAAGGAACTATTAAAATATTTTCCTGTCTCAATTTGCTAATTTCAGAAAAAATATAGTTGTAGCCTCTAGAAATAATCAAAGCACTTCTTTCTGTTTCATTTAGACTACAATATTCGTCCTTCCATGAATTACAAAACCAGGGGATTTTTTCACCTTCATCATATCCTGAAATCGTAAACTCCCTGAGTGAATTGAAATTTAATAAATATGTAATGTAATGTTCTACTATAAAAATTGGATGCCTCAATATTTCAATAAATTTTAATCGGGAACCAAAACTTTTAAATACTAAATTGGGAGATAACATCAATTTATGAGTCATAACTGAAAAAGCTATATTTTGAGTATTTATTTCATCTACTACTATATCTCCATCTTGAGTAAATAAACGTGTAATTGTTTCAATCTTATTTACTCTATTCTTTAAACCAGTATCGTCACGCCACCTTAAATTAATTTCTCTCCCAATCAAATTATTATATTGGGATCTGTCAGCATATGTTTTAATTAGCCAAGATCCTGCATCTTCATCAATTTTGTTTAAATAAAAGATACTGCTGATATACTCGTAAATTTCTTCAATTTTAGGGTTTTCAACACCTTTTAAATGAGCAATTATTCGAGAGATTAAACTCTTTCCTGTGCCCCAAAAACCATCAATTAAAATTATATCATTCCCAAAAGTATTTGTCCGGTAAATATTCATTTTATCCTATTTAATTATATTAAATCTAAAGTATCAAATACCCTATTTGAAAGATTTAAACCATTATCAAGTAAATAATCTCTAGCATTAGGTATGCTGTTGCCAATAAAGTTAAATAAATTCGCTGTCGCCACTGCACTTACTTTATTTATTTGCAACCCTTTAGCTAAATGATTTTCATTACCGGCACCGCCAGCAATAATTAGAGGTAATTTCGTTATGTCTTCTACAATTTTTATAAGATCAAAATCGTATCCAAATCCTGTACCATCCCTATCTATTGAATTTAGATATATTTCTCCAACACCTAATTCTTCCAAATAAATCAGATATTTTTGAATATCATAATCTAACTTTTTAGTCCCATTATTAATAAATATTTCATAAGAACCTAAATTTAATTTACAATCAACAGATGCTACTACACTCTGACTTCCGTAATTCTCAATAATTTTCATTACCATATTGGGATCTTGAAAAAGCAAAGAATTAAGAACAATTTTATCTGCTCCACTGTTAAAAAGTAGTTCTGCATCTTCAAGGGTTCTTATTCCGCCACCAGCAGCAATAGGAATAAATACATCATTTACAAGATCTGAAACCGTTTTAGCAAATTCTGTAATATTTTTTTCCGTTTTGGATGCGTTTAACACAATGAGCTCGTCAAGTGCAAAAGCAATAGACTGAAACCTATAATTTTTCTCAAGCCAATTTAAATTACCCACTTTTTGCAATCTGAAATTACGACTTTGCATAAAATATCCATCACTATATATTAATGAAAATATTATTCGCTTTCTTAACATTAAAATTTATCTATGAAATTTTTTAATAATTTAAGCCCATTAGTTTGACTCAACTCTGGGTGAAACTGGACGCCTGCAATATTATCGCGTTCGAAACTGGCTACAAAATCTTCTTGATAATTGCAATAACATTGATTAATTTCGACATCGCTCTTCATTCTAAAACTATGTGTAAAATAAAAATCAGTAGGTATATCATTAAAACCATTATATAACTTCAATTTATTATTAACTTTAACTTGATTAAACCCAACATGTGGAACTTTAACCAAACTATTATCGAACTTTACTACATAGCCATTTATATAGCCTAATCCTTTATTATTCCCATCTTCTGTACTAGAGTTTCCCAATAACTGCATACCCAAACAAATTCCAAGTATTGGCTTTTTATTCTCAAGTACAATTTCATTAAGGTAATTATCAATATTCCTATGTCTTATTTGGGTTATTGCTTTGCCAAAAGAACCAACTCCAGGCAAAATAATCTTATCTGCGCTATTCAGAATTTCAAAATCAGAACTGAGTACTACATCTTGAACACCAAGGTATTGTAGCGTACTAACAATAGACCTGATATTACCCATTCCATATTCAACGATAACTATTTTCATATTATAAAGTCTTCCCCAGGGATAAATTTAGGAGACCAAATGCCATCACTCTTCTCAAATAAGTCATTATTCGCATATCTATCCAAAACAGCATCAAATTCTTCCTTAGTCATTTTATAATATTCTAAAAAAGTGTCAATCAAATCGTAAGGATAAGCATTATCATACATTTTAACCAAGTTTAAAGCTTGATCCCTAGTCATAGAGCCTCTTCTTATTTCAATTCCCGCGTCTTGTGTTGCTCGTCCAAATCCAAATTTTAAATACATTAGATACGCATGTAAAGTATATAAAGCTTGGTCATTTTGAGAGAAGTTAGTAAAAGTATCAATACTACCTTCTTCTTTCTCAATTAATCCACAATTTTCCTTAGCAACAACATAATTTCTATAAGAGTCCCAAGGTTCGAAATATGACCAATGTGTAAATGATAAACCAATTTCAGTAACCTCCTCATCTGTTGGAAATTTAAAAAAAGATAAATCCGCTTCCGAAATATCACTATCAGCTCTAATTCTATCAAAAACTATTTGATGTCCACCCTCTAAATATACTTTTTTCATATATTCAATATCATAAAGAGGATTGTTCTTACTTTCAATTGAGCCACCGTATTCTACTTCACCATCTTCACCATAAAACATTAAGGGTATTTTAAAATTTGCGGCTATTTTAATACAAGCTGTCATGATTGCAATTAACCAGCCATAATAAGGAAATCCTTTTTCGATAAAGCCATATTTATTCAATCTGTCCAATACTTTTGGATTTGGAGATATGTGTATATGATCATAACCTGATTGAATAAAGTTAAATAGATTTTGATCACCAATAGGAAGTGATAATGCAGGTCGAACAGTAACTGCTAACGGATTCATTCCATATTTATGCTTTAACATGTAGGCTACATAGGACCCATCTTTACCTCCACTTACAGGTACAATACAATCAAAACTGCCTGTTTTTGATTTATATTTAGCTATTAGTTCGTTAAGTTGATTCTGTCTATGCGCCCAATCGACATGCTCTTTTTCTTCCATCCACTGACATGCATTACACCAACCTCTGTCGTCAAATGTGATTCTGGGTCTCGTAGACATATTTAAACAATTCTTACACCATGATACTTTTTTTTCGCTCATACTCATAATTTTAAAAATTTAGTCGTTTGTTATATTGCCGTCCAACCACCATCAACGATAATATTTTGTCCTGTAATATATTTTGAGTCATCAGACAACAAAAATGCAACTGTTGGAGCAATATCTTCTGGGCTTCCTAGCCTGCGCATTGGTACTTTTTTGCAATAATTACTTACAAAAACTTCATTTTGATTGTCAAAAATACCACCTGGAGAAACCGCGTTTACTCTTACTTGTTGTGGCCCAAAATAAGAAGCCACATATCTGGTGAAATTAATTAAAGCGCCCTTTATAGCAGAATAAGCAGCAGGCATGGTCATAGTTGTCCCTTCATAAACACTAAAATCTGCACCCACAACACCATATATAGATGCCATATTTACTATACTTCCATCTTTTTGGATACTCATTTGAATCGCGACTTTTTGGGAAATATAAAAATAACTATTTAGTTGCCAATCAATATTTTGTTTCCAAGTATCAAAAACTATTTCCTCAAACTTTGTACCCCAGTCTTTTGTTCTAGGGTAGGCATTATTTACTAAACCATCAATTTTTTTATACATTTTTAATACCAATTCAAGTGCCTCGTCTATAGAGTTAGGATTGGTAATATCACAATACACTTGTGTTAGATCATCGTTTGTTGAATGACTAATTTCAAAGTTTAAGCATAAAGCACCTTCTGATTTTAATCTATCAAGTATTGACCTACCTAATAATCCGTTACCACCAGTAACTATTATTATTTTATCTTTTAACCTGTTATTCATTTTGTAAAACAATTTTTAAAACATCTACTGAATCTCTTAATGAATTGATTGATTTATGGTCATTTTTTAAAAAGTCAATGAAATACTTCAGTTGCTCTAAATAACTCTCTTGAATTTTAAATTTTTGGGCATTAAATAAAGTTTTTCCATTGTGATCAATAATGAGATTTTGAATTAAATCAATCTTTATAGTTTCATCGTCGAATAAAATTTCAATCTCTCTTTTATCCTTTTTTCTATAATAGTTCAATATGATATTAGCAACAAAAGTGTCATATTCAAACAAATAATTTGCATAATCAATTGCATCGATATTTAGACTGGAACCACTCTTTAATGTTGACTTACTTTTATTAGGCCTACCAAATAGCCAAATTGTATAATCTATTTCGTGAAACAAATCTAAATGTACTCCTCCTCCCATGTTGGCATTGGCACTATATATTTTTCTAAAATCTATACCGGGGCGCCAATTGGGCAAATAAGACCCACAGTAAACGTTTACTTCATTTATTTTTCTCTTTCTTTCAAGAATAAACTCTTTCAAAAAAATAATACACGGATGAAAGCGCAAGTTACATGCTACATAATTTGGCACTTTATTTTGCTCAACTAATTCAATTAATTCATTTGCATTTTCTATAGAATTTAAAGCAGGTTTTTCAATAAAAAGGGGGATCTTTTTATGAGCAATACATTTAATGGTTTCGTAATGTAAATAAGTAGGGTTAGAAATTATTGCAAAATCAAATTCAATTTCTAATTCATCTAAGTCGTAAATATTTACAATACCATCTTCAATCTTAGCTTTTAAACTAGACCTTAATGCATAGATTGCACATTTGGGTTGTAACGTACGCAAAGCTTCGATGTGCTTTTTTGCAATAGAACCTAAACCCACAATCAACACTTTCATATTGCAAAATCTAACTTCTTGTTTTCCAACAAAAATTCCATAAATAAAAAATCTATAGGATGATCTAAATCGAAACAAATATGATTCATTACGTAAACTAAAGATTTATCCGTAATCGGTGATTTTAAATCTGTATCAAAAAAACATCTCCTATACCAATAAAAAGATGCGTTTAATTCATATACATTTGGCGCTGCTTGCCTGCTAAGTACACTTCCGTCGGTATTAGTTTTAACTAAAGAATAAAATCCATTGGCATTCTCTTCCACCATATTAAAATAAGGATTTCTGCTCGCATTATTAACTGAAAACAATGTCATGGCTTCAGAATTGGCAATCATTAATTCTAGCGCATGTTCTATATCTTCTAATGTTCGTAATGGTGAGGTAACATCCAAGTCTAAAATAAAATCATATTTATCATTAATTAATGATTCTTCATGTAATAATAAGTCTTTTATGGTATCTATTTTGCCAGCCGTATCAGTAGCTAAAAAATTTGGTCGATTATAAGCTGTAATTACTCCCAAATTGTGCGCTACGGCTTTAATTTCTTGGTCATCAGTTGACAATGCTACTTTCGAATTCCATTTTAATTTTAACTTATTTGTTAAATCTATGGTATAATTAATAAGAGGCTTACCACAAATAGGCTTTATGTTTTTTCCCGGAATTCCCTTAGATCCTCCTCGTGCACAAATTGTAATTAATATATTCATTTTAAAATTTGAGGCTGTTTATATCCGCTTGCGCTTTTTCAAAATCTTCGTGCTTGCCTACATCCAACCAGTATCCTAAAAATGGATAAGAAATTACTTTATAATTGTTTTTAATTAGATTTTCCATTAAATCTGTAGAATTATAAAATCTATTTTTAGGTATATATTTTAATACCTCTTTTTTCATTAAATAAATACCTCCATTTGAGTAATACGTATAAGTTGGCTTCTCTTTAAAGCTTTTAATGGCGCCATCTTTGGTCTCCAGTACCGCATAAGGAATGTTTACTTGGTACGGAATAGTTAATACAGCAAAATCTGCCTCTTGTGTAACAAAATCTAGAAAGAAGTTTTCGTAATCAATGTTGGTCAACAAATCAGAATTGGTGACCAACACGTAATCATGCTTAAAATTAGTTATTTTAGAAACTGCACCTATAGTACCCAAGGGTTCTATTTCCCAAACATATTCTATCTTAACGTTTTTTTGTTTCCCGTTGCCAAAATAATTTTCTATTTGGTCTCCAAGATACTTTACAGATACCCAAAAATCGTCTATACCATATTTTGCCAATCGATCTAGGTTATGTTCCATAATAGGTTTACTACCAACCTTTAACAATGGCTTTGGCGTGGTATCTGTTAATGGCTGTAAGCGTTGTCCTCGTCCACCAGCCATAATAACGGCATCTACAGGCAAATAAGATTTGAGGTTTCTAAAGTTAATTACATTAACAACCTTACCCTTATCATCTAATACAGGTAAAATTCTAATATTTTCTTCCCTATAGGTGATGATTTTTTGAATATTATTTTCGCCTTTTCTAACAAAACAAGGATTAGGCTGTATGATTAGATCAATTTTAGTATCTACAGTAAAATCATTTAATAAGCCACGCCTTACGTCACCATCAGTTAATGAGCCAATTAATTTATTGTTGCTGTCCACAACAAATAAAATGGCATCCTGAGATAATACATTAAGTGATACTAAAGCTTGCTTTACAGTACTTCCAATTGGTATTAAATGTTCATTATATGGCCGCATTATTCTCTTTTAATAATTTTTATAATTGTGTTGGCCACATTTTGTTTATAATAAACATTTTCTCCGCTAAATTCCCCCAGTTCTAATGCTTTGTTTACGGCTTCAAAAATCTCATATTTGTCGAACTTTGCATTTAAAACATTTTTGCTTTGCAGCCTTCCCTTTTGTCTATTGCCTACATTAACAACGTACTTACCAAAAGTAGCAGCCTCTATAATTCCGCTTGAAGTATTGCCTATTATTAGCCTAGCGAAGTGCATTGCAGTGAAATAATTTTCTTTACCAAAGTTTTCGATGCATAAAACTTGGTCTGAAAATTCGTTTTTTAACTTTTCTATTTCTACCCTAAAAACCGATCCCATTGTATCAGCATTAGGCATTGTTACAATTAAAAATAACTTTGCTGCAATTTGAGCAAGGGCTTTTCGCATTTCAACTGCAAATGTTTTATTCAATTGCGGAGCTATCGTTTCTGGATGAAAAGTAATTAGAGCAAATTCTTGATTTGGAATTTGAAACTTATCATAGAAAAGTGATTTTTCAATGAATTTAAAATTTTCTATTTCATCCAAACTTAAAGAGCCTACCGTATGTACATTAGTCGAAGAACCAGTCAATGTGCTTACTTTATTGCTATATAAATCTGTTGCTGTAAAATGTAAAATAGAGGCATGCGTAATTTGGTTCCTATATGTATTATCAATAGCTCCTAATGTGGTTTCGCCCCCATGAATATGAGCAAACTTCACTCCCAAGGGAATGCCGGCTTGAACTGCTGCACTCATTTCAAAACGATCTCCTAAACAAAAAACTAAATCGTATTTATTTGCCTGCCAAAAATCGGCAAATTTAAGCACTGTTAATCCATAAGAGGTAGCGATTGATTGTTCATCGTCATTTGATACCAATGATGAAATTTTATGAATAGGCTGAAATAGGTGTTGCTCAATTTCAGCGACAGTATAACCATGGGATTTTGACAAATGAGTGCCAAATGCAATGATCTCTAAGTTAAATAAACTATCAGCTGTTAACTTATTGATTAGTGGCAAATAAATACCATAATCTGCTCTTGAACTAGTTAAAACTCCTATTTTCATTCTTAAAATTCAATACAATCATCGGCTTTGAAATCTTTTTGAGCGGTTTGCCCAATAATTTCATCCCACCTCATTGGAGAGATTCCATTTCCAGGTCTTTTTGTTGTGATGTTCCCCTCTGAAAAAACTTCCCCTTTAACAATATCTGTTTTGGCTACAATACTTTTGCGGGCAATTGAAACATTTTTCATTTCAGACTTGCTAGGTTCTTTTATACCTGTTCCGCCGATAGCTTTCTCAATGTTCCGAATTGAATAAACCATATTCTTTAATTCATCAGGCTCAAGAGAAGCTAATTGATCGGGACCAGGCAAGTTTTTATCTAACGTAAAATGTTTTTCAATCATGATGCCACCCATTGCAACGGCAGCAATAGGGACTTCTATTCCCAAGGTGTGGTCTGAATATCCCACTTTAACACCAAACATTTTTTGAATAGTTAACATCGCATTCAAATTGACGTCAGACATCGGCGTAGGGTATTCAGTATTACAATGTAAAATCGTGATATCGTTTTTTTTGATTCCCGCTTGAAAAAATACATCAAGAGCTTCTTCAATTTCTACCATTGATGACATCCCAGTAGAAATAATGACTTCTTTGAATAAGGAAGCCGCTTTTCGTAAATATGGCAAATTTGTAATTTCTCCTGATGGGATTTTAACGATATTTAGACCCAACTCTTTTAAAAAGATTAATGATTCTAAGTCGAAAGCAGTAGAAAAAAAGGAGATATTCTTGTTGTTACAATATTGTACTAATTCAAAATGTTCAGAATTTGACAACTCCAACTTTTTTAACATTTGTAATTGGCTTTCAAAAGCATCATTAGTGTTTTCAATTTGATAGGAAGCTTTCTCTGCAAATTTTGAGACTAAACTTTCAGACTTAAATGTTTGGAACTTAACATAATCAACACCAGCCTCTACAGCAATATCTACAAGCTTTTTTGCCAATTCAATGTCACCATTGTGATTTACACCAGCTTCTGCTATAATGATTACCTTATTCATAATTATATAAATCGATGGGGATTTCCTACTATTTTATTCCCATTAGAAATATCATTCAATACAACCGTTCCTGCTCCTACAATGACATTATTACCTATTACTACTCCTTGTTTGATAAATGAATTTGCGCCAATAAAAGAGCCAGAACCCACTTTAACACTGCCTGCCAATACCGCTCCAGGAGCAATATGGACATTTTCTTGAATTTCGCATTCATGATCAACTATGCACCCCGTATTAAGTATTACATTACTTCCAATTTTTGCCAACGCGTTAATCGTCACATTTCTATTAACAAAAACTCCATCTCCGATTGTTGCAAAACTCGATATGGATGATGATGAATTAATCAATGAAATTACTTTTTTGCCGTTTTGAAGAATATGTTTGTAAATTTTTTCTCGAAGTATATTGTCTCCAATTCCTAAAATAAATGAAACATCTAAATCCCATCCTTTGAAATCAGGGTTTGATTCATTTCCCAAATATTCTAGCATGAATGGGTTTACTTCATTTATTGATTCTTCAGTATATCCTATGACATTCAAGTTGTTTTCGAAAGCAGTATCAGCTACTACTAATCCATGGCCAGAATAACCAACTAATATAATTTTCTTATCTGACACTACTAGGAATATTAACAATTCTATCTTCCAAATAAATGGCATTTATTTGCGCATCTTTTTGAAACCCGGAATACAATGGAGATTTAAAAATCAATTGCCAAATTGGCCTTGTCATTACTCCATTTTCATTCGTTACTTTTAAAAAATACTCCCTCTCTTGTTTATTTTCTAATTCAACGCACATTAGCCAATAATTGGCTTTGGTTTGAGGTAATTCCGTTCGGAAGTTGATTCCTTTAGACTTAAAAAAAGAATTATACTCCTGAGCGAGAGTCCGTTTATTTTCAATAAATGTTGGGAGCTGCTCTAATTGAGCACAAGCTAACGCAGCATTTAAATTAGGCATTCTAAAATTGTATCCAATTTCATCATGAACGTACTCATAAGGATGAGGAACTTTTGCAGTGGTCGTTAAATGTTTTGCCATAATTCCTAACTCAATATCATTAGTTACTAAAGCTCCACCACCACCACTTGTTACGATTTTATTTCCATTAAAAGAAAATACCCCCAATTTGCCAAAGCTACCGATAGGTTTCGAATGATATTCACTTCCAATGGCTTCTGCTGCATCTTCCACGAGAGGAATATTCCATTTCTTGCATACTTTCAATAATTCATGTAAGTGCACAGGAAATCCAAACGTGTGCATAGGCATACATGCGGCAATTTTTTTATTCGTTTTCTTGTTATAACAAATTCCGTCTCGGATTTCCCCAAACTCTTCTAAAAAAGCTTCGACAGCATTTGGCGAAAGCCCCATAGTATCTATATCAACATCAATAAATATGGGAGCAGCTCCATTATAAATAATCGCATTAACCGTAGCTATAAAAGTTAATGCTTGGGTTATAACTTCATCTCCTACACCTACACCGGCAAGCCTTAAAGCAACTTGTAAAGCGGAAGAGCCATTTACGACGGCAACTGACTTATTTGTCCCAGATATATAAGACATCATTACCTCGAACTTATCAACATAGGCGCCAACTGACGAAACAAAGGTAGAGTCTATCGTATCCACAACATACTTCCTCTCGTTTCCTAAAAATCGAGGTTCATGTAAAGGAATAAAGGCTTTGTTATCAAATTGGTTTTTGATGAAACCAATCACTTCAGAATAATTAGACATTATAAATGTCAGATTTATACTGTTGCAAATTTTCCTTTTTAGAAAACCATTCTACTGTTTCTGCTAAGCCCTCTTCAAGGCTATAGTTTTGTTTCCAGTCAGTGAAAGATTTCAATTTTGCATTTGATCCAAACAATCTAAAAACCTCTGATTTTTCAGGTCTAAGCCTGATTGAATCTGAAACAATCTTAGCATTAGGATTTATTTGATTTATTAATGACTGTGCTAATTCACCTACGGTAATTTCTGATTGCGTGGCGATGTTAACTTCGTGTCCAATTAACTTATCGCATTCTGCAATTTTCAAAAATCCATTTACGGTATCTTTCACAAAAAGCAAGTCTCTAGTAGGCGTAATATCACCAAGCTTTATCTCTTCAGCACCATTTAATAACTGAGAAATAATTGTTGGTATTACAGCTCTTGCAGATTGTCTGGGGCCAAAAGTATTAAATGGCCTTACAATAGTCAACGGCAAATCAAATGATCTATAAAATGAGTCTGCAATAGCATCAGCACCAATTTTAGATGCAGAATATGGAGATTGAGGCTGCTTTGGATGTAACTCTGTAATAGGAACAAATTGAGCCGTTCCATAAACCTCAGATGTAGAAGTAACTAGAACACGACTTACTTGATTATCTCTTGCGGCTTGAATTATATTTAAGGTACCCTTAACATTTGTGTCAATGTATGAATCTGGAGAATGGTAACTAAATGGTATGGCAATTAAAGCTGCTAAATGGAATACAATATCAACCCCTTTCATTGCCTCCCTCACTCCATTAGGATCACGAATATCTCCTGCAAAAAACTCAATCTTGCTTTTCGTTTCAGCAGAAATTGAATCTAACCAACCATATGAATTAAATGAGTTATAATATACAAAAGTACGGACATCATAACCATGTTTGACTAATGTCTCGGTTAAATGAGACCCTATAAATCCATCTGCTCCAGTAATTAAAATCTTCTTATTTTTCAATTTCATCTTTGTAATAAGTTTTAAACCAATTAGCAAAAAATACGAGACCTTGATTTATTTCTACCCTAGGATTATAATTTATCTCCTTTTGCGTTAAACTCAAATCGGCCCAAGTTTCTAAAACATCACCTTTCTGCACTTCCGCAAATTTAATTATTGCATTTTTACCCAATGCTTTTTCTAACGCATTAATAAAGTCTAAAAGTCCAACAGGTTTGTTATTTCCGAGATTTAATATTCTAAACGGTGCTAAGCTAGAACTTACTCCATGATTTTGGATTTCATGATAATTTGGTATTGTATTAATAACTTCCAATATACCTTCTATAATATCTGAAATAAATGTAAAATCTCTTTTCATTTTACCATTATTATAGACAAGAATTTCTTTATTTTTAAATATATTCTCGGAAAAATTGAAATATGCCATATCTGGCCTTCCCCATGGGCCATAAACAGTAAAAAACCTAAGTCCGGTAGATGGTATTTGATATAAATGACTATATGTGTGTGCCATTAACTCGTTTGCTTTTTTAGTGGCCGCGTACAAACTAATTGGGTAGTCTACGTTATCTATTATCGAAAATGGAATTTTTTTATTCATCCCATAAACACTGGACGAACTAGCATAAATCAAATGCTTTATTTTAAATATTCTTGAAACTTCCAAAACATTTCCAAATCCCACTAAATTAGATTGAATATAAACAGAGGGATTTTCTATAGAATAACGTACTCCAGCTTGTGCTGCTAAATGGACTATATAATCAAATTGCTCCTTTTCACATAACTTAATTAATTCATTTGAATCTTCTAAGTTCATCTTAACAAAGCTAAAATTCGGATAAACAATACTACTTACCTCTTGGTGCCATTTTATTTTTGTTTTTTCAATACCAACCTCGTTTAATCTATCGTATTTGAGTTTAGTGTCGTAATAGTTATTGATATTATCAATACCTACTACTTTATGATTTAATTCCATTAGAGATTTAACTAGATGAAATGCAATAAAGCCAGCTGCTCCAGTTACTAATATTTTTTTTTGAGACATGTTCTTGTTGTTATTGGATGTAATGCTTTTCTGTTAAATAAGATCTACCAATACTCTCGTAATGATATCCTAATTCCCTAATCTTGTATACATCAAATAAATTTCTGCCGTCAAAGATGATTTTGTGTTTAATCTCTTTTTCCATACGTTCAAAATCAGGTGTTCTAAACTCACTCCACTCTGTTACGATAATCAATGCTGCCGCATTTTATAATGCATCATACTGATTATCCGCGTATTTGATCTTATCACCTATCTGTACTTTTACATTCGGCATCGCTTCTGGATCATCGGCCGTTACTATGGCACCTGTACTTGTTAATGCATCAATGATACTGAGTGCTGGTGCTTCTCTGATATCATCGGTATTTAGCTTAAACGCCAATCCCCATATTGCAAAATGTTTGCCTGCTAAGTTGCCATTGTAATATGCCTTGATCTTTTCTACTAAATGTAGTTTTTGATTCGCGTATGTTCACTTAACTAATTTAGAATTAGAGTGCGTATAATATGCGCCCAAACCTCAATTTTTTGAAGATTTGCGTTAATCTGAAAATATAAATAAAACTATTTAACGCTGTAAATCAACAAATTAATGATTTACGATTATTTGAATATAGGAATGGGTCGTCTGGACCAAACTCTTCAAAAAATTACTCTTGAAATTTTAGCGCACCGTTTTGCGCTCTTTTTTACGATCTGACTAAAATTGTTGATATTTTTGACCAACAACAAGCATCTATTGACTAATTACCAATAAAAAATTGGCTAAGATCATTAAAATTGAGCGTTTTTGGCATGGA
>DOMR01000134.1:0-1344 GCA_003509845.1 Chitinophagaceae bacterium
AGCAGCTAAATAATCAGCTCTTCTATTTTGATATTTTAAGTAGTAAGCGTGCTCCCAAACATCTGCGCCTAATAATGGGGCACCTTTTACATCGGCTACATCCATTAAAGGATTGTCTTGATTCGGTGTTGAACTTACTTCTAATTTTCCGTCCTTTACAATTAACCAAGCCCAACCACTTCCAAAACGCGTCATACCTGCAGCAGCAAATTTTTCTTTGAATGCATCAAAGCTTCCAAAAGCAGCAGTGATTGCATCACCCAAAGCGCCTGTTGGTGTACCGCCAGCATTTGGTGCTAAGCTAGCCCAAAAGAAACTGTGGTTCCAATGTCCACCACCATTATTACGAACCGCAGGGCTAATAGTTCCAGCTACTGCTACTAATTCTTCCAAAGTTTTTCCTTCGTTAGGCGTACCTGCCAATGCTTTATTTAAATTGTCTACATAAGCTTGATGGTGTTTGCCATGATGAATTTGCATGGTCAAGGTATCAAAATGTGGCTCTAAGGCTTCGTGTGCGTAGGGTAACGCTGGTAAAGTAAATGACATATTTTTTATTTTATTGTTTCTTGAATGAGGGACAAAATTACACCGCTTTCCACTGATTTAAGCGAACACCGGGCATTTTTTCTTAAATAGTAAGTTTCCCATTGGTTAAAGCGAGTGTCAGGATTTTTAAATAGTGTATTAGTTATGAAATTGAGATAAAATTAGAACCAGGTAGTCGACTTCAGTTCTTGCTGCGGAGACCTAGTGGTTGCTAATTTTATCGAAATAACTATCTCTTTGCTTTAAAAAATGCCTGCATGAGTGCGGCGCATTCTTCTTGTAGAATTCCCCCCACAATAGTCGTGGATGGGTGGAATGGATTTTTTTCAGTTACACGGCGATAACTATTTTTTTCATCGTAGGCCCCAAAAACAATGTGGCCAATTTTATTCCAATATAAAGCCCCAGCACACATCAGGCAGGGCTCTAGGGTTACATATAAGGTGGCGGCTGGTAAATATTTGGATTGTAAATTTTCACAAGCACTGCTGATCGCTAAAATTTCAGCATGAGCAGTGACGTCTTTTAATAACTGCACCTGATTATAGCCTTTTGCGATGACTTGACCGTTCATTACAATGACTGCACCAACAGGAACTTCATCTTCGTCAAAGGCCCTCTGCGCTTGCGAGAGGGCCTGACGCATAAATGATTCATGGAGGTTATTCACAAAAATGATTAAAGTCTTTTGATTTGAATATTTCTGTAGTACACATTATTACCATGATCTTGTAAGGCAATATGCCCACTAAATACTTTTCCAAAATCAGGAGATTCCTTTTTTGAAAACTTACT
>DOMR01000134.1:1390-2869 GCA_003509845.1 Chitinophagaceae bacterium
ATCATCACCGATAGTTGTAGTTGCGGTTGTCACACCATTTAATTTTAAAACCAAGGTTCCTTTTTGAACAATGATTTCCGCTTTATTCCACTCGCCAACAGGTTTTACTGCATCATCTGGTCCAGCGATTAAATCGTACAAGTTTCCAGCTCTGTGTTTTACAATTTTACCATCGCTATGGCCTTCATTGTCGAGTACTTGCATTTCTGGTCCCGTATACCAAAGGTTTTTATATTTTGCTTTGTCATCTTGTGCAAAAAAGATGATACCACTGTTTCCGTTTTTTGAAATCTTCCATTCTAATTTTAAATGAAAATCATCAAAACTTTCATCTGTAGTAATATCACCGCGCCCTTCTTTTGTACTAGCATCTAAAAAAAGCACCCCATCTTCTGCCTTCCATGCTTGGCCTGCAGCAGCTTCGCCATACGTATGCCATCCTTTGGTTGTTTTTCCGTCGAATAAACTGGTCCACTTCTTTTTTTGTGCTATTGTTTGAGTACAAATAAATAATACCAACAAGGAAAGTACAATTGATTTTAATTTCATTTTTTTATTTTTTCGATTATTATTACTTAATTATTTTTTCAACAACATAATATATTTCACCATGGCTATCGCATCTTCCTCTTTCACTTGTGGATGCGGTGTCATTGGTATTGCGCCCCAAACGCCACTACCGCCAGTGATTATTTTACCTGCTAACATTTTTATATTACTTTCTGTTGCTTCATATTTTGCAGCTACATCTTTATAGGCTGGACCAATTAGTTTTTCACTTGTTTTATGACAAGTTAAACAGTCACTACCTGCAATAAGTGCCAATCCTTTTTGATAATCAGGATTTTCAGATAATGGTTTTGGCGCTGCTACTACTGCTTTTACTTCAGTGCTCGCAGTTGCAGCTGTTGAACCTTCTTTTTTTTCTCCACCTCCGCATGCACTGAATACCAATACTGCTGACATAATTCCTAAAATCTTTTTCATACTTTTTGTTTTATTAATTGATTTAATTATATACCTAAAATTTTCTTGTTAAATGCTTCATCTGATCCTGTATTTGCAAAGTCATCAAAAGCTTTTTCTGTTACTTGAATAATATTATTTTTAATAAACACGGCACCTTCCGCAGCCCCCACTTCAGGATGCTTAATGGCGCATTCCCATTCCATTACTGCCCATCCCTTAAAATCATAAGCAGCAAGCTTGCTGAAAATATTTTTAAAATCAACCTGCCCATCTCCCAATGATCTAAATCGACCTGCGCGGTCAATCCAATTTTGATAACCACCATATACGCCTTGCTTGGCAGTTGGATTAAATTCTGCATCTTTTACATGGAACATTTTAATGCGTTCGTGAAATGCATCAATGTATCCTAAGTAATCCATGCATTGTAAAACAAAATGAGATGGATCGTATAATAAGCAAGCACGAGGATGTTGGTTGACCTTATCTAAAAACATTTCATAAGTAACA
>DOMR01000257.1 GCA_003509845.1 Chitinophagaceae bacterium
AAATTGTGTGGAAGATCTTTGCTGACTACCAATTTGCAAAATGCGACCTGTACGGTGCACTGCATTACTCAATGCACGACCTTCAGCAATCGTTAAAGAAGCAGGTTTTTGCAAATACACATCTTTACCCGCTTCCACTGCATGAATTCCTAAATAAGCGTGTGAATGATCCGGGGTACTAATTAATACGGCGTCTATATCTTTATTTTGTAATAGGGCGCGATGATCATCATACATCGTTACCCCATCATAAGGTTTGCCAGTTTTTGCAGCATAATAATCATTGACATATTTTTTACCATCAGCTAATCTTTTACTATCCACATCACAAACTGCCATGATGCGTGCTTGATCAAATGGTAAGGTTTCTTTCATGTCGTGGTCACGTGAGATACGACCCACTCCAATGGCACCAATATTAATTTTATTACTAGGCGCATTTTTACCAATAACCGATGCAGGAACAATGGTAGGGAAGCCTGTCACAGCCATGGTAGTTGCGGCGCTTGCCTTCAAACTGTTTTTAACAAAGTTGCGTCTGTTCATTTTTTTTATTTTAATGATTTCTTTATTTTTTTAATTGATCATCTCTATTAACGGCAATTGCATTTTTATAATTTAACCCGTTGTATTGATTTGCAATATATTTTATTCCCTGTAATAAATGATTAATGTAGGTGGGTTCTTGGTAATTTTCTTTTGCATGTCCCAAGGCGGTCACCCAAATGTTACCCCCTTCAAAATGTTGGTACCAAACTGCGGGATAATAGTTTGCAAAAGAGCCTGCATTTTTAACGATCATCGCTTTTTGGGTGGTATCTAGGCTTGATAAATCATGTGCCATTAAAACATGAATGCCAGGGTATAATTCCTTGCCAAAATAGCATTCATCCTCCTTTGTCCATAAACTAGGAACACCTTTCATGGAAGGGTGGGTAGGAGCTAAATTTTTTATACTAAATTTTTGAAATTTTGCATGCCATGAAAATGTTTCTCCTAACATCATTTTAAACCAAGTCCAATTGCGTTCCGTGCCCGTAACGGAATGCACGCCTACGAATCCGCCACCTGCTTCAATATATCTTCTAAATTGAACGCGTTGTTCATCATTATCAAAAACATCATTATTCGTACTTGTGAAAATAAGTAGCTGGTATTTTTTTAAATTTGCTTCAGAGAATACAGTAGGATCGTCAGAAACATCCACTTTAAAATTATTGGTTTTGCCCAACTGTTGAATACATGCAACTGCGGAGGCAATATTATCGTGCACATATCCTTTCCCATTTTTAGTATATACTAAAACCTGACTACCAGCAAGTTTGTCTTTTGCAACTTCATTCAAGTTGCTATATTTAGTTGTCGCGAATTTATTTATAGAGGTACTTCTAGTTGTTGATTTATAATCGTTTGAAAATGAATTAAATGAACTACTAATTGCACAAATTGCGATAAACGCGATCCAGTTGAAGATATGTTTTTTCATATTATTTTATTAGAGTTAAATTACTAAAATACTAGTTGTAAAGCTAGAAATTTACTACAACGATTTCGTTATATGTTAACAAATTGTTATTTAAAATATTTAAAATATAAAATAAAGTTTATATTTTAATGCTGCTTATTTACGATTGCTTGCTTATTTCGCTTTGATTTAATTAGTACACTAAGGTTTAATGCGCATCCTTTTTTTAAAAAAAAAGTAGTTGCGGTTCTACCTTAATTTCTATTTATCATTTGAATGTTGCATTTGTAAGGTGGAAAAACAAAAATTTAAACTTTAGTTAAATGAAAAAAAACAAAAAAGAATCTAAAAAACTAATATCGAGTAGCATACTACTACTTGGTTTATTTAGTTTTTTCGTAACGAGTTCTATCTCCGTTAATGCGGAAGTTGCGACGCTCAAATCATCCCTAGCACAAATTACTGTAACAGGTAAAGTAACGGACAGTCGTAACAACCCTTTGGATGGAATTAGTGTTGTTGTAAAGGGTGGCAAGACTGCAGTGATTACTGACGCGAAAGGTATGTTTACTATTAGTGTTCCGGATAATGGAACACTTGTATTTTCGGCCGTTGGATTTATTTCATCAGAAGTTGCAGTAAAAAACAATAAAGTAATCAATGTTTTTTTAACAGAACAAGTTTCTTCTTTGTCTGATGTCGTGGTGGTTGGTTATGGTACTGCTAAGAAAAAAGATCTTACGGGCGCTGTAGTTCAAATTAAAGCGACCCAATTGGAAAACGAAAATGCAAGATCTATTCAAGATATGCTTCGTGGAAACGCCCCTGGATTGGATGTAGGTTTTAGTGCATCCCCTAAGGGTGGTGGATCACTTCAAGTTCGTGGTCGTGCCTCATTGACTGCATCCACATCTCCATTGATTGTATTAGATGGGGTAATTTATCCTGGGGATCTTTCAGATATTAATCCTAATGATATTGCCACTATGGACGTACTTAAGGACGCGAGTTCTGCAGCTGTATTTGGTGCACGTTCAGCAAATGGTGTAATTCTAATTACTACCAAAAGAGGAAAACTGGGTAAGCCAATTATTACAGTCAACTCCAATTATACCATGAATCGTATTTCTAGTTGGCCAGGTTTGCTAAGTCCAGATGAGTTTTTGTCTTGGAGACAGGATGTGAGATATAGTATGAGAGGGTATGATTCAACTTCCAAGCCAGGTATGAAATATTTTGAGTTGGATCCTAGAAAATTGCCTAATGGTTTCACCGTGGATCAGTGGCTAGGCCTTTCAGGCCAAGTAGGTGCTGATCCAGTAAGTATTTGGTTACAAAGATTAGGTGGTGGTACTGGAATGCAGCCGGTTTCAATTGAAAGCTACAAGAATGGTACCCCTATTGATTGGGAATCCCTCATCTTGAATAAAAATGGAATGCAGCAAGATCATACTGTTGGTATTTCAGGTAGGACACAAAACACCACTTACTATACTTCATTAGGGTATTTTGAAAACCAAGGGATGTCC
>DOMR01000107.1 GCA_003509845.1 Chitinophagaceae bacterium
ACGCCAGCAAAGGGTTCGTCTAATAAAATAAATTTAGGATCCACCGATAATGCGCGCGCAATTTCAGTACGACGACGTTCCCCACCGCTTAAACTATCTCCAAAATTATTTCGGACCTGGTGTAAATTAAATTCATCTAAAAGTGATTCTAATTTATGTTCTCTTTCGCCTTTTGTTAATTTGGTCATTTCTAAAACGGCCATAATATTATCAGCGACCGATAGTTTTCGAAACACACTTGCTTCCTGTGGTAAATAACCCAAGCCCATTTGTGCCCGCTTATACATGGGCAGTTTGGTAATATCTTCATCGTTTAAAAATACACGGCCTTCATCTGGTGCAATTAATCCAACAACCATGTAAAAAGTAGTCGTTTTTCCGGCGCCATTTGGTCCCAATAGTCCTACAATTTCGCCTTGCTTTACCGAAATACTCACATTGTCCACTACTTTGCGGCCCTTATATTGTTTAATTAATTTGTCGGTATGTATAGCGAGTATCACAATGTATATTTATACAAAAATAAGGGGAAATATAGGATTTGACTCATTGGAAACTAATATTAACTATTTTTGTACACTATGCAGGTAATTGAACATTTAGCAAAAGCAAAAGACACCCTAGTATCCTTTGAAGTATTACCCCCTTTAAAAGGAAAAACCATCGCTTACATTTATGAGCACTTAGATCCACTGATGGAGTTTAAGCCTTCTTGGATTAATGTCACCTATCATCGTAGCGAAACTATTATTCGCACCAACGCAGCAGGTGTGGAGGAAAAAGTAGATGTACGTAAACGCCCCGGTACGGTAGGTATTTGTGCGGCAATTATGAATCATTATAATGTAGATGCAGTGCCGCATATTATTTGTGGTGGATTTTCAAAAAGAGAAACGGAAGATGCATTAATTGATTTGCAATTTTTAGGTATTGATAATGTATTGGTTTTAAGAGGGGATGCTGAAAAAGGACAAAAAACTTTTGTGCCAGAGCACAATGGCAATAAGCAAGCCATTGAATTATTAAAGCAAGTCGTTGGATTAAATAATGGTATCTATTTGGATAAGGATATTATTAATGGCAGCAAGAGTAATTTTTGTATGGGTGTTTCGGGCTATCCAGAAAAACATTTTGAAGCGCCAAGCATGGAATTTGATTTACAAAAAGCCAAAGAAAAAGTAGATGCGGGTGCACAATATATTATGACACAAATGTTTTTTGACAACAAAAAATATTTCGAATATGTGGACGCTTGCAGAAGCATAGGTATTACTGTTCCCATCATACCCGGCTTAAAACCCATCACCAATAAAAAGCAGCTGACTATTTTACCTAATATTTTTTATGTAGATATACCTACTGATTTATCTACTGCAATGTTGGCTGCCACTACCGATGAGGCTTGTGAGCAAGTGGGAACAGAATGGTTGATACAGCAAAGTAAGGAGTTAAAAGCCGCTGGCGTACCGGTATTACATTACTATACTTTAGGGAAACCAAAAGTGGTGAAAGATGTAGTTGCTGCTGTATTTTAGTAAAACAGTCTTATACAAATAATTCAAAGCGCCTAATTTAAGGCGCTTTTTTATTGCTGGTATTGACCAAGAAATCATTGAACTGTTCTATACTTAAATTTTTGGCAATAATTTTTTTATTCGCATCGAGTAAATAAAAGGTGGGCGTTTTAAATACATCGTATAATTGACGAATGGTAGTAGGCTTGCCTTGTTGAATTTCTTTATTTAAATCAGCCTCAGTTTGGTAAGCATGCATCCAGCTTTCTAATTTATTTTCTTTGATAAAAGTTTTCCATGCAGTCAATTCTTTAAAATTGATATTGACCGAAAGCACTTTTACATTTAGCTTGCTCCAAATAGCTTTATAAAAAGAATCCACTCTTGGAATTTCTACTTTACAATGACTACAAGTGGGATCCCAAAATGCAACAAAAGTATATGGAGAAACGATATCGTATAAAGATATTTTTTTATCATTTATATCATTGATAACCAATGGTGGCGCGGCTAATCCAAGTTGGTTGGCCATCATGCTGTAGGCACGTTCGGTGATTGATTTTTTTGAAGCTTCGTTAAGTAATGTGGTGTCCCCTTTGGCAAAAAAGTTTTGATAAATATGCAGGAACACTTTATCCTGACCCATGAACTCAGGGGTGATATATTTATTGGTAAATTTAAAAAGTAAAAATGGATAAATTTCATTACCCGTTTTTGCAACGGTTAACATGTATTGTACTTCCTCAATAATTGAATCTGGTTCACGGGAAACATAATTTTTAAAATACTCATCCAGCTTAGCTTCAAAAAAAGGCGTTCGAACCAAGCGGTTATCATTGAACACCACATTATCCCAAAAGTGATTTTTTACAAAATAAAAAGGATAGGTCGAATCCGCTTTACCATTGACTATTGGAATCGCTGGCGCATCAGGGCGTTGCATTACATTTAAAAAATAAGCAGTCATCGAATTTGGCTGCCCTTTCATAATTGCTTGGCGGTTATCGTTCAACTCTTTTTTCTTGTCGTTGTATTTATTAATCAATGTAGTTGAGTCACTTGCATTGGTTGCTGATTTGAATGCTTTTTCAATCTCACCTAATTGCGCACCAATTTCATTCATTGATTTCGAATAGTTTTTAAAAATATCATTTTCTTTCGAGCCAATAATGGTAACATCTGTTAAATTGGTGGTGTCTGCAATAATTTTAAATTTTTGATTTTCATCCACCAAAAAATCAAATAAGATGGCATATTTGGGTGATACCACAAAATAGATCCCTGGTGTCAATTTTTTACTAGATGCAAAAACACCCTCACTTTTGTCATTTAAGATAGCAGAATCGGCGAGTACGCGTGAGTTACCATAATTGGTGCCAATATATATTTTGGTATTTTGGTATGGTTTTAGGCTAATCTGTATACTGTGGCCTTGTGAAACCGCTGTTGGCTTATTCACAACAGTACTAGTAGTGCTTTTGGTAATTGGCTTTTTGGTTTGTGCAAAGCAAAAACTTGGTAAAAACACAGATAAGAGGATCGCTTTTTTAATGCTCATTTTAGTAAAGTCAGGTTATTTAAAAATTGTTGTAAAAATAAGCGTTTATCAATAAAACTAATCACAATTAAAATTCAGATTTACCCTTATTTTAATCCATGGGTATTACCTTTGTTCTCGTGAGAAAAAAGAAAGAAGCCCCTTTACTGGAAAATGTCCTTATTGAAGATTATGCAGCCGAAGGAAAATCACTGGCGAGGGTGAACGGCAAAGTAATTTTTGTGGAAGGTGCGGTTCCGGGTGATGTAGTGGATGTGCAACTGCAAAAAAATAAAGCCGATTGGGGAGAGGGTTTTGTTAAAAAATTTCATACCTATTCCCCCATTCGAGTACAACCCTTTTGTGCGCATTTTGGTGTATGCGGTGGTTGTCAATGGCAGATGTTGCCCTATGAACAACAGTTGGTGTACAAACACAAACAAGTATTTGATAATTTAACGCGCATCGCTAAAATACCTTTACCAGTTATCCCACCCATATTGGGGGCCAAGGAAACGCAGGGGTATCGTAATAAAGTAGAATATACATTTGCCACTGAAAAATTTATACCCTTTGAGGAGTTCAAGGCAATGAAGGCTGCGGGACTTGAACCTGTTAAATCGATTGGTGCTGGCGGTTTTCATGCTAGAGGTTTTTTTGAAAAAGTGGTCGAGATAGATACCTGTTACTTGCAATCCGAGCCTACCAATGAAATTAGAAAAACAGTAGTTCAGTTTGCCATTGAAAATGAGATGCCTTTTTATAATATTAAACAACACCAAGGTTGGCTTCGTAATATGTTTATACGTAATACCACCAAAGGGGAGTGGATGGTGAATGTTATTTTAGGATATGATGGCGGGGAAAAAAGAGAAGCCTTACTTAATTTGTTTTTGAAAAAATTCCCTCAAATCACCACACTATTATATACCATCAACGAAAAGCGAAATGATAGTATGCAAGATTTGGTGCCGCAAGTGTATTTTGGTACTGGCTATATCACCGAAGCTTTAGAGAATTTTGATTTTAAAATAAGCCCTAAATCATTTTTTCAAACCAATTCAAAACAAGCAGAAAGCTTATACCAAGTAACGCGCAGCTTTGCTGAGCTTACTGGTAATGAAGTGGTGTATGATTTATATTGTGGCACAGGTAGTATTGGTATTTTTTGTAGCAAAGAAGCTAAAAAAATAATTGGGGTCGAAGTAGTCGCCGATGCGATTGAAGATGCGAAGGAAAACGCACGCATCAACAATTTATCACATACTGCTTTTTTTGCAGGGGATGTTATTGATATTTGCGATGATGCATTTTTTGACACCCATGGCAAACCAGATGTGATCATTACAGATCCACCGCGCGCAGGTATGCATGATAAATTAGTCAAAAAGTTATTAGAGATACAGGCACCATTAATTGTATATGTAAGCTGTAATCCTGCGACTCAGGCACGTGACTTATCTTTATTAGGTGAAAAGTATACGGTGACTAAAATACAACCGGTGGATATGTTCCCGCATACCTTACATATTGAAAATGTAGTGCAATTAAAACGTACCGATTTATTATAAAATATATTACGAATGAATCAATTTAGGCCCACTCGATTTGAAGTATTACCGACCATCATTAAAAATTTACTAATTATTAATGGCTTGGTTTTTTTAGCTCAAAATACATTTGGCGGACCCATGAGCAGCTTCTCCATCGAAAATTATTTTGCATTGCACGCGTGGCAAAGTGAACTGTATCAACCATGGCAGCTAATTACACATATGTTTTTGCACGGCGACTTTTGGCATATTTTAGGAAACATGTTTGCCCTTTGGATGTTTGGTTCTATTCTTGAAAATGTATGGGGACCCAAACGCTTTTTATTATTTTATTTTTTATGTGGTTTGGGTGCAGCAGTGATACACCTGCTTATTTTATCCTATGAGTTTATCCCCTTAAGCAATGAATATCAAACCTTGCTCACCTTAAGTAAATCTAATTCGCCAGAATTTGCAGATGCGGTATTAAAGTATGCACAAACACACCGTATTCCAATGTCACGCATATTAAGTGATAATAAAGTGAGCTTGTCTACACCGGGCTTAGCACCTGAATTAATGGATTTAATTACAACGTATTATAATAAAACAATCAATACAGCCACTTTAGGAGCAAGTGGCGCCGTGTTTGGGATATTGATTGCATTTGTATATTTATTTCCTAATACCCTTATTTATATTTATTTCCTATTTCCCATTAAAGCAAAATGGTTGGGTATTTTATATTTTGCTTTTGAATTATATAAAGCATTGGAAAATTCAGCGGATGATAATGTTGCAAGGTGGGCCCATGTGGGTGGCGCTATTGTAGGTTTTGTGTTGGTGTATTTATGGAAGAAAAAAGGGAACTCCTATTTGTAATCG
>DOMR01000116.1 GCA_003509845.1 Chitinophagaceae bacterium
GCTTCATTAAGTTTACGCCCAACTTGACCTGGCAGATGCAGAGGTGGTCAATGGCTCAAAACTACCAGCGATATACTTAAAGTGAGCAGTGATTGCTATCATAGCCGCATTATCCGTACAATACTCAAATTTGGGTAAAAAGGTAGCCGAATTTGTATCTTTTCCTAATTGCTCCATGGCTTTACGAAGTCCACTATTTGCACTTACGCCCCCTGCAATACATACTTCCTTGATCCCGGTTTCTTGCATCGCTTTTTTTAGCTTTTTTAATAAAATTTCAATAATCGTAAATTGTACCGACGCGCATAAATCATTTAAATTTTCTTGGATAAATTCAGGGGATTGTTTTTGTAAAAAATACAATACACTCGTCTTTAATCCACTGAAAGAAAAATCCAAATTGGGCACCTGTGGTTTTGCAAAAACAAAGGCTTTTGGATTTCCAAGTTGTGCTAATTTATCTAAAACTGGGCCACCCGGATATGGGAGTCCTAATAATTTTGAAATTTTATCAAAGGCCTCTCCTGCAGCATCATCAATGGTTTCACCCAAAATATGCATTTCAGAAGCGCTGTTGCATTTTACTATTTGCGTATGCCCCCCACTCACGGTTAAACATAAAAAAGGATAATTGGGTTTAGGGTCGTCAATTAAATTTGCCAACACATGTGCTTGCATATGATGCACTGCAATGAGTGGAATATTTAATGCCAATGCCATTGATTTTGCAAACTGTGCACCTACCAATAAACTGCCTATTAATCCTGGGGCTTGTGTAAATGCGATGGCATTTAATTGTGCTAATTGTTCATTGCGCGTTAATTCAGGAAAAGCTTTTTGCAATGATGCATCAACCACAGGAACTATATTTTCCATGTGCGCCCTACTGGCTAGCTCAGGTACGACACCCCCAAATTTTTCATGTACCGTTTGATTAGCAATAAAGTTGGATAATATTTTACCATCTACTATTACGGATGCAGCCGTTTCATCACAAGAGGATTCTATAGCAAGAAGGGTAATGGTTTGTTTCACCCTACAAAGATAAAGCTTAAAAAAATACGATGTTTACTTTGTTCTTATTGCATCTACCGGATTCATTTTGGCCGCAATGGATGCCGGAATGATGCCCGCAATCACACCTAAAATTATACATATAGATAGTGCTAAAACTATAATACTAGGTGCAATGGTTATAGCAAATGGCAGTACTGCGCTCAATGCCAACGCTAATATCCATACCAAGAATAATCCAACCAATCCACCAATAATGCATAAAAAAGCACTCTCTAATAAAAATTCATAAAGTATGGTTGAACTTCTTGCGCCAATCGCTTTTTTTAATCCAATTTGACTGGTTCTTTCTCTCACTGTTACAAACATAATATTAGCAACACCAAAAGCGCCTACAATTAATGACAAGCCTGCAATCGCCCAGCCGCCACTATTGATTGAACCAAAAACACTTTCAATTTGATCTTTAAATTGCGCTACATCATTACAAGTAAAATTATCTTCCTGTGTTGGACTTAATTTTCTTAACTGACGCATAACTCCATTCAATTCGTCTTGCAAAGCCTTAGAAGTTATGCCTGGCTTAGCTTGCACCATGATATATGGACTTGAATTATCTGGATTAAAAATAGAAGCAAAATAATTATAAGTAACAATACATGACTTGTCATAATCAAAACCACCCAACATGGAACTACCCTGCTTTTCAATAATTCCAATCACGGCTAAACGACGACCCCTATAAGAAACAGTTTTACCTAAAGCTTTTTCAGGTTTCCCGAATAACTCTGAAGCAACTTCATATCCGATTACCCCAAAAGGAACACCTCTTTCAAAATCAGTATCCTTAAAGTACCTACCATACGCAATATTAAAGGCTTGAATTTTATTAAAATCGTTGGTGATGCCATATAAAAGCACCCCTTTTAACACATTCTCTTCGTAGGAAAAAGGTTGTTGACTTGAAACAAAAAACGCAATATTTGAAGCCAAATAGCTCTTTTTTTGAATGGTTTCCATCTCACTAACTTTCATGCTTGGTCGCTTAACATATTTCCACCAAGGATAATCACCTTCACCGCCACCACCGCCATAACTCCACTTGTCTATATAAATAGTGTTATTCCCAAAACTCGATAAATCACTTTTGATTTTTGTTTGCAAACTATCAATGGTCGCTAAAACTCCGATAATGCAAAAAATTCCAATGGTGATGCCAAATAAGGATAAAAAAGTACGGAGTTTATTGACTCTTAACTCTTGCAAGGCCATTTTGAAGCTGTTCCAAAGAATGGTAAGGACTTTTATCATGGCATAAAATTAGCGCTAAAAATGGTTTTTTCTCGATTTTTATGCAAGCGGTTAATAACTTATCTAAACAGGCCATTTTCAATTAACCGAAGGTGAAACGAAAACGAAATAGTAACATTTCCACCCCTTGTACCCATTTTTTTAAATTAAGATAAAATTGTTAAACGAAATTTAACAAGCTCGCAATTCATGCTTACTTTTGCATCGATTTTAAAACACATCTTACTATGACTTTTAAGCAAATGTTTACTTCCTCTGTCGGGAAAAAATTAGTAATGGCTTTTACAGGTATTTTCTTAATCTTATTTTTAGTAGTGCACGCAGCTTTAAATGCATGCATTTGGGCGATGGATGGCGGATTGATGTTTAATAAAGCTGGTCATTTTATGGGCAGTTTTGTTGTGCCACGCGTTTTAGAAATAGGATTATTCGTAGGTATCTTTTTACACATCATTCAAGGTTATATGTTAACCTTGGAAAACAGAAGTAAAAGATCCGTGGGTTATGCGGTCAATTATTCTAAAGGTAGTAAATGGTATAGCCGAAGCATGGCGATATTGGGTACCCTACTTTTAATGTTTTTGGTCATGCACATTTATCATTTCTGGACACCAAGTCGTTTGGGTGGTATGGGTAATATTAAAGCTTTAGACACTTTTGTTTTAAATGGTGTAGAATATCATAATTTATATGGCGAAATGCAATTAATTTTTGAAAACCCATTAGTGGTTATCCTATACGTTTTGGCTTGTGGTTCACTAGCCTATCATTTGGCGCACGGATTTCAAAGTGCATTCAAAACCATTGGGGTACATAATAAAAGATACCATACACTCATTAGTTGTATTGGCTATGGCTTTGCAATTATTATTCCATTGACTTTTGCAATG
>DOMR01000033.1:0-2262 GCA_003509845.1 Chitinophagaceae bacterium
CCCCAACTATTTGAAATCATCCCTGAAAAAGTATCTTTTCCAATTACTGGGTTAAAATCATAATATATTGCTGGAATGATAGCGCCAAAAACCATACATAAACCTAAAATCACACTACTGCCCAACGAAACGCCCAGGTACCTTACCCCCAATCCATACGTTAATCCGCCAATGCCCCATAAAACACCAAAAATATAAGTGATTAATAAGCCGGAACTTGCAGTTCCCTTTATAATATCCATAAAACCAGGAATGGTTAAATAAGCAGCAATGGGTGGGACAATGAGCCAGGAGAATAATCCGCCTACAATCCAAAATGACTCCCAATTCCAGCCTTTTACTTTTTTAAAAGGAATATAAAAGCTTCCTGATGCAAAGCCACCAATAAAATGGAAAAACACGCCTAGAAGTGCATTCATACTTATTCATTAATTATCATAAATATAAGAATATAAAAAGAGAAAAAATCAAAATTTTACCTTCTCAATAAACGGGTCATCTGGACCTATTTTTTGGGATTGGTATTTTAAAATTGCTGCATCACATTGTTTACGTAATAAAGCAAGTTGCTTAGCATATTTCGGATTTGCCGCAAGGTTATTCTTTTCGAGTGGATCACTTTTCAAATCATATAATTCTTCGGGCGCAGTGATTAAACGATAGCGAAAATATTTCCAGTTTGTAGTGCGTATCCCTTCACTAGATGGTATCTCAGGTAACTTCCACAAATGTTCTATTAAAATTTCCTTTCTATTGGAATGTATATTGCCCTTTTCAACAAAAGGCATTAAGTTTTGTCCTTGGTAATTTTTGGGCGCCGTAATTCCAGCCATACCCAACATTGTTTTTGTTATATCAATATTTAATACCATGGCGTCAATGGTAGCGGGCTTAAGGCTTCTAGGATCGTAAATAATTAAAGGGATTCTAATGGATGCATCATACATCAACCACTTGTCGGCTAATTGGCGATCACCCAAAAAATAACCATTATCACCCATTACAATAATGATGGTGTTATCTTCTACTCCTTTTTCTTTAAGTTGTTTTCGAATAAGGCCAATTTCATCATCTATTTCAGTTATCATGCGATAATACCCTTTGACCATATTTTGATACTTTTCGGGTGTATCAAATCGCCACTTCCACCTTGTTCTATTGAATCCTTCTTGCACGGGAATAGGCAGTTTATTAAAAAAAGAATCATTGCCTAAAATAGCATCAGGGATGACTATGTTTTTATAAAGACTATCCGATTTTTCTTGCCAAAAATATTGTGCTTTTGAATCATCGTGCCCATGAGGTGCGCTAAATGAAATGGAAAGACAAAAGGGTTTATCTGTGGGCGCGTTTTTAATAAAATTTTGCGCTTGAAATCCCGAATAGCTGGTAAGATGCACCGTATCATTACCGATTTTTTTATAAAAATAACCCGGCCTTTCTGCTTCTCCGCCACGGTCATAAAAATCACTTTCGTCAAAATATTGACTAGGCTTATTTATGTTAACGCCTAACTTTCCAAAAAACCCCACATGATATCCATTGTCTTTAAAAACTTTAGGATAAATTATTTCCGCATAAGGCTTCCTAAGCTTTGGTTTTTGAAAAGTATAACCATGGGTGCGTTCATACAATCCAGTTAATATAGATGCGCGGCTTGCAGCACAAATTGGTGTGGTAGAAAATGCATTTTTAAAATAAGTGCCGGATGATGCCAGTGCATCCATTTGTGGTGTTTGAATAATTTTATTTCCTGCAATACCTAATGCATCCCAACGTTGGTCATCTGTTAAAATAAAAATAATATTTGGCTTTTTATTTTGCGCAATAAGCATCGTTGGTATTAAATAAAAAATGATGAACCAATGTCGATTAAAAATAAAACGCATAAAATTATTTTAATTTTATAATTTCACTTCCTGCCATTAAAAATGCACCAGTTCCAAAATTTTGCCAGCTGTTTGCGCCTGCTGGCATTGGGTTTGCACCAATATTTTGCACCCAACCTACTTTGCCATTTTCTTGTTGACAAGCTAAAATAGCTTTCCATGCTTTTAAAACAACTGGCGTGTATATTTCTTTATTTAAAATTCCATTATTAATACCCCAAGCCAATGCAAATGTAAAAAAACCACTGCCACTCACTTCACCATGATCAAATGATTCAGGTGATAATAAACTAGTTCGCCAAAGTCCATCTGTAGGTTGTAATATTTTTATTTGTTCTGCCATCTCTATAAATAAATTTTCATAAAATTTTCG
>DOMR01000033.1:2346-3178 GCA_003509845.1 Chitinophagaceae bacterium
AGACCAAAAAACCTTTTCACCATTTTTTTCTTTAATATCATTTCCTTTTCCCGTTAATAAAAATCGCGCATCTCTTGAAAATAAATGGGCTTTTTTGTCATACAATAATTCATAAGATTCTGTATAATATTTATCCATTTCCTTGAGGTAGGATGGATCCTTCATTTGTTTTGAATAATTTATGATCACCGGAGGCGCCATAAATAAAGCATCACACCACCACCATAATATCTTCTCTTTAATTTCAGTTTCTTTGCTTCCTTTCAAATTTTCATTTCCACCATTTTTCCAAGCATAGGGCTTATACAAGTGGTCTTTAATGATTGTACTTGTAGGTCCAAGATCAACATTTTTTTCACCTAAAGCATTGAGGTACAAGTAACTATAACAAATATTCATATCGTCCGCATGATAAAATCGCTCCCATGGCTTCCAACTATTCCGAATAGCCATTGATTTTAGTGCGCCTAGATATTCCATGTTTTTAGTGGCTTCATGTGCTTTAACCACACCAACATAATAAGCACCATTGGTCCAGTCGGTGGGTGCTTTTGCAAATATGGGATTGGCTTCCTGCCATTGCATTGCTTTTAGCATTGCCTGTTTCGTTGTCCCACTTTTAGTGATTGCTGCTTTTTGAAACACTTTGCATCCTTGCAACGATATATTTGTGATTAAAAAAAATAAAATTTTAAATCCTATTTTCATCTTGTGTAATTTTTTAGGTTAAGTTAAGATTTTTATTCTATAATAACTTTGTGTTTACAAAAGTTGTTGGCGTACTTATTTTTTTAAATACCTACTAAATAATTAATTAAAATTATTTGTTAAT
>DOMR01000024.1:0-2527 GCA_003509845.1 Chitinophagaceae bacterium
CAAGCACGTCGTAATTTATGGGATTTGATTAAGGAGATCAGGGATAATGGGACTACCGTGATCATTACCACACATTATATGGATGAGGCCGAAGTTTTGTGTGATCGTGTGGCCATTATAGATAGCGGTGAGATTATTGCGATTGATACACCCAATGCACTTATTGATGCATTGGTGGCAACAGGTTTTGAAAAAGTGAAGGAAGTAAAAAAAGCAAACTTGGAAGATGTGTTTATACACCGTACAGGCAAGGCTTGGAGGGAAGATTAATTAAAAGACAATAAAATATTTTTAAAAATAAATTAATGATTATGACAGCAGATCCGCGTTATCCCATTGGCAAATATGAGCCCATGCCATTTTCTGAAGCAACAAAAAAGCAATGGATCAATGAAATCAGGTTTACCCCTGCTGATATTGAATTTACAATACAACATTTAGATAAGGCACAATTAGATACGCCCTATAGAGAAGGTGGTTGGACCGTACAACAGCTGATTGGTCATATAGCGGATAGTCATATGAATGCATTTATCCGATTTAAATTAGCACTCACGGAAGATACGCCTCCTATAAAGCCCTATAAACAGGATGCTTGGGTAAATACCGCAGATGTATTAAATACACCAGTGAACTATTCAACAACAATTTTACACGCACTTCATCACCGTTGGGTAATTTTATTAGAATCTATGACTGATGAACAATGGCAATGTAAATTATACCACCCTGAACGTAAAGCGGATGTAAGTTTGTGGGATATGCTTTGTATATATTCTTGGCATGGAAAGCATCATATTGCCCATATCAAAAATTTATGCGAACAAAAAGGTTGGTAAATTAAAACTACTTTAATTCATTCTGTTTAGTTGACTTCGGTCCACTTCGGCAACTAAAAATACACTTCCAATCACCAATATTAAATCATTGGCAGTTGCATTTTTATTTGCTGCTTGTAAAGCAATATTGACATTTTCAAATTGGCTGCCGTTTAAATCAAAGGTATTTCCTTTAGTGGCTAATTCGCTAACGGGTAGTGCTCTAGGTATGTGAGATTGTGTAAAATAGTATTTCGCTTTTTTGGGTAGCAAATTTAAAACGGCATTCACATCCTTGTCTTTGACCATACCTGTTATGATATGTAATTGTACATAATGCAGGCTTTCCAATTGTTCTAATAATGCTTTTATACCGTGTTCATTATGCGCAACATCTAAAATGATTCTTGGCGTTGTTTGTATACATTCCCATCTGCCCATTAATCCTGTATTTTTACCAACATGAAGTAGCCCCTTCAAAATTTTGCTTGCACTTAGTTGCCAGCCCATCGTGGCTAGTATTTGCATTGCAACTAATACACCTTTCAAGTTTTTATATTGGTATTTTCCCGGCAAATCACATTCCACTGTAAATGATTTTGGGAATAAGGGTGCGTCTAATAAATGAATTAATGGCTGATTAAATTCAAACAAGGAAGTTTGCCAATTATTTTGGAAGGATTTAAATTGAAAATAATCCTCTGCATAATAGATAGGGGCATTTAAACTATTGGCTTTTTGTTCAAATATATTTTTTGTCTCAGGAATTACTTCACTAATGACAACAGGGGTAGCTTGTTTAATGATACCTGCTTTTTCATAGGCAATCTCAGGTAATGTATTTCCAAGAAGGGCCATATGGTCCATACCAATATTGGTAATAATACTTAATATCGGGTTAATGATATTAGTGCTGTCTAATCTGCCGCCTAATCCGGTTTCAATGATGGCGATATCTACATTTTCATCAGCGAAATATTCAAATGCCATTCCAACAGTTATTTCAAAAAAACTGGGTGCCACTTTTTCAATAAATGGTTTCATTTTATTGGTAAAAGAGGTCACAAATGTTTCCGAGCACATAATTCCATTTACTTTGATGCGCTCTCTAAAATCATATAAGTGTGGGGAAGTGTATAATCCGGTTTTATATCCTGCTTCTTGTAATATAGATGCCAACATATGACTTGTTGAGCCTTTTCCATTGGTACCTGCAATATGAATTGTTTTGAATTTATTTTGAGGGTTGCCCAAAAAATCACAAATAGCGATGGTGTTGTGTAAGTCGGCCTTGATGGCAGCAGGGCCAATACGACTAAATAAGGGTAGTCGACTATATAAGTAGTCAATAGTGTCTTGATAGGACATTTTACTTGTTGAAAATTTTATTGGTTTTCAAACTTGAATTTAACGGTCACATTGGAAACGTGGTCGGAAGTATTAAAGCTAATTTTAGTTAAGTATTGAACAATTGCTTTTTTATATTTACTATCGTTGGATGAGGAGCCTTTTACAATTTGTACAAAGCGACCTGTGCCTGATGGATTTACTTCAATTTCAGCATAAATAGTGGCAGGTTCCACATCCCCATTAAACAAGTAGGCTTTGGTAATGCGTCGGTCACCTTTGGTTACAAATGGACCGCCTTCACCAGCATAACTTTTCCCATCAATACTACCATTGGCAACACCTTGATCACCTTTGCCTCC
>DOMR01000024.1:2615-6488 GCA_003509845.1 Chitinophagaceae bacterium
TTTTGGTGCAGGAGGAACTGGTGTTGATTTTAATTTATTTTTAGCATTGGATGATTTTATTGCTTCGTCATTTTCACCGGTAGCGCTATTATCAATTTTAATGGCATTCGTATTAGCACTTGCTTTTACCATTTTTGAATTTCCTATTTCTGGCGCCGGGGCGTCTTTACTTTTTGGTGCGATTTCACCTGCGCCTGTTTCGCTATTTCCTAAATTCACTTCCATATAACTAGGTTCAGGCGGAATGATGGTTGGGGCATCTTGATTCCAATTAAATATAAAAAACAACAAGGAGAGTAACACGCAAATAAGCGTGGTATAAATTCCTGCTTTAATATTCTTTTGTTGTTCGAAATTTAATTCCATAGTTTAAAATTAATGGAAAAAAACATCATAACCCAATCTGCAAAGGGTAGCGATAATAACAATTAAAAAAACAGTTCGAATAAACTGATTTCCTTTTTGAATCGCCATCTTGGATCCGAGTATACCTCCAACTGCATTACAAATGGCCATGGGTATCGCGATTGACCACATAATGCTTCCCTTAATGATAAATAACACAATGGATCCAAGATTTGTAGCCAAATTCACCACTTTGGCATGTGCATTCGCTTGTAAAAAATCAAAACCTAAAAAGCTAATAAAAGCGAGTACTAGTAAGCTTCCAGCACCCGGACCAATAAAACCATCATAAAAACCCAGTGCTAAACATAATAATGCGCCTTTGCTTGTTGAAAACACCAAAGCATTATTGGTATTGGATTGCCCTAAGCTTTTTTTTGTGAAAGTATAAATGGCAATGATAACTAACACGAAAAATATTATGGGTTTCATGTAATAATTGCTCACAATGGTTAAGCAATAGGATCCTGTAAATGATGCAGCAAAAGCAATGCTGGTAAAAAGAAGTATTCTTTTTAAGGGAATTTTAACTTTTTGCAGGTATTCTCTGGCGGCAAAAAAAGTGCCGGTGAAGGAAGGTATTTTTAGTGAACCAATAACGCTTGCGACTGATTCATTGGGCATTAAAATTAATCCTGCGGGTGTTTGAATTAATCCACCACCGCCAACAATCGCATCAACAAATCCGGCAACAAATGCGATAAAGCATAATAATATCATTGTATTATCCATGCACTTTTTTTGAAGGCCAGGTATTGATAATAATACCTGATAATATGATTAAACCGCTGATGGCTTGAAACATGGTGAAAGTTTCATTCAGCACAAAAACCGCTTCAATGGAACTTAATAAAGGAATCAGCGTACCAAATAACGCAGTTTTTCCAACGCCTAACTTACTGATAGCGCTATTCCATAAAAAATAAGCAATGGTTGAATTGCCAATCCCTATATATAAGATGATCAAAAGAAATTGTCCTGAAAATTCAATGGGTTGTACATAGGTCATCTCATATAATGAAAATGGTAACAAGATGGTAGCGCCAATAGCAAATATGCAAAGCAAAAAGCTATTTGATGAAATTCCTGTTGGCATTTTTTTTACATACACATTGTAGGTGCCAAAACAACAACCTGCAGCTACCATCCATAAATCACCTGTAGCAAATTTAAATTGCATGATATTATTGATATCGCCTTTGGATACCAAAAGCAGGATGCCTATAATTCCTAAAATAATTCCAGAAATATTTTTCCAATGAAGTTTTTCGTGCACCACTATTGCTGCAAGCACAGTGGCAACAATGGGATGGATAATGGATCCAATAAGTGCCATATTAATGGCCGTAGTGTAATGCCCAGCGGTATATATTAAGCTATTATAAATTGCAATACCAACCAGCCCCATTAAAAAAAAGTAGGTTTTGTTTTGTTTGAATATAGGTAATTCATTCTTGAAATTTTTATAGGCAAAGGGAAACATGCTAATGGTGGCTACCGTCCATCTTAAAAATGTTAAACTTAACGGGCCCGCTAAATGTATCGCATATCTTGAAACAATAAAATTACCCGACCAGATAAAGCTTGCAGTAATGGCAAGAAGCGCACCTAGTTGGTATTGTTTGTTAAATTGTTTTTTCAATTCTACTTGTTTAGTGATGCGCGAAATTTTCGCTAAAGTCACCTTTGATTCTTTCAATTGGAGGGTTGTAATAACCAAATTTTAAATTTGGAAATTCTTCTTGAATTAATTCCATCATTTGTTTGATGCCCATAATTTCTCCCATTTCTGTAAATCCTATTTTTCCTAAATACCAATCTGGATCAATATTAAAATTACGCCATTGAATCATTTTCAAATCGGTATCAATAATGAGTTGTCTTAAAGCTTCATACTCTGCAACACTATCCGTCATGCCTGGGAAAACAAAATAATTGATACTGGTCCATTTTCCTGCAGCGGACATCACACGAATACTTTCTTTGATATCTGCAAATGTGTAATTATTTGGACGATAGTAGGCATTGTATACTTCCTCGCGCGCTGAATTCAAACTTACACGTAAGCTATCTAATCCAACTGCGGCAAGTGCAGCTACTGCTTTTGGATCGGATCCGTTACTATTAATATTGATACTTCCTTTGTCGGTATGTTTTCTTATTTCAATAATGGATTCCTTAATAGTCTCCCACATTAATAAAGGTTCCCCTTCGCAACCTTGACCAAAGCTTATAATGGGGAAAGGCGCACTCATCAAATGCGGCACGGTATATTCAACGACTTCAGCAGCCGTTGGCTTAAAGGTTAATCGGTCTTGGGTGGATACAATGGTTTCATCCAAAGGTTGGAAGGAAATACATCCAATACAATTGGCATTACATGCAGGTGAAATAGGTATTGGACATTCCCAACGACCCATCGCTAAATTACGCGCAGCAGGACAGGTATAGGTTTGACAACAATTTTCCATTAAGTGTTTCACCAAACGATTTTGACTATATAAGGAAAGTAACTGTTGTGTTCCTGTTTCAATGGTTTCTTGATCATATCCTTCGCAATCCTGTCTAATATCTTTTTCAATTCGCACAGCAGGCACATAGTTTTTTCCATCTAACCAACCAACAGCAGTGTAACAAAATAAAGGTAATGTTGGCGCATCATCTTCCATGGTTTCATAAGCAGCAACGTATAAACCGGTGTGCGCTGGAGGAATGAATGCAGCCACTGCCCAACCAAGTTCACAAAGGCGCATTTCACCTGTTTCCACATCAATGCCAATGCCACGACGGCCTGGTAATTCGTATAAGTTTCCGCCATTGGGTAATTCAATCCAATCTTCTACAGGAATAGGATAGGCATCCCATCCAGCCCTGCCTGCTACATACAAACTTGTATCTTCAAAAATTTGCCCTTCGCCATCAGAGTATAATAAAAAGGGAGATGCATTTATTGACATGAGGCAAAGGTATTAATAAGGGATTAGATAGAAGGCTTTTGTGCGGATAAAATTGGTCAAGAAACAGGGGCTTACAAAGGCTTATTGATTATTTGCTTGAATTTGTTCCTTACAAAAGCTGTTAAATTCTAAGGTAATTGCTTCAGAAACTGGCTCATTAATTTGCTTTTGAATCAAGGAGTTATTTTTAAAGTCAATGGTGATATAGTCATCCTTGATCATTAAATTTTGGATGGCGCCCCACGGAATATGCTTTTTTGGAAAGGTATTGATCACAATTCCGGCCGGGTCAACTGCAATTTCATAGGGAAATTTTACTTGGCGCTCAAAAAGGGCTGCGATTAAGAATATTCCTGCGATAATTAAGCCATTGGGTTGTAAAAACCAGCCCCAGGAAGCAAATAGCAACCCCAATCGGTAGTAGGGCATACTGCCTCTTTTTCGCTGAAAAATGCAAAAAATCCACCAACTAACACTGGAAGTCATGATGGCGAAAATCAATGCAGGCTTG
>DOMR01000006.1:0-2878 GCA_003509845.1 Chitinophagaceae bacterium
ACATCTACTAAAGATGTCAATTTTAGATTGTAAATTCATAAAAAGAAACTAAAATGAACGAATTTAAAAACAATAAAACAGGATTTGATCCACTTAAAATGATAAAAAATTTATTTAAAAAAATGAAAGTCACTTTTACTTTCATATGCTTAATCCCAGTGTTTCTGATTTTGTTTGCATGCAAGAAAGAAAATACAAATTCAATAAACCCAATAAGTGTAAATACTGAACCCACGCTTGAATTTGAAACAATTGTAAATAATTATGAAATAATATGGGGGATGGATTTTCTTCCTAATGGAGATTTAATTTTTGGTGAAAAAAAAGGGAAATTATACATAAAGAAATCTAATTCTAATGAAATCACTGAAATTACCGGACTACCCTCCATTAAAGCATCTGGGCAAGGAGGATTATTGGATGTTAAAGTTGACCCATCCTATAAAGACAATGGCTGGATATACATAAGTTTTACAAGTAGTGATCCTTCAAGCAATTTGAAATTAAATAGATTTAAGATTTTAAATTCAAAGATTGTTGAACTTCAAAACTTATTCACAGCTACAGGCCCTAGTGGTCATAATGGAAGTAGGATTGTTTTTGATAAAAAAGGTTACCTATTTTTAAGTATAGGAGAAGGCCCATCCACTGGAGGAGGTTCTGCAAATACGAATAAAAATGCATCAGATCTAAATTCGCCATGGGGTAAAATACACCGATTTAATTCAGATGGTTCCATCCCTAGCAGCAACCCCTCTTTTAATGGGAAAATAAGTTCAATTTTCACTATCGGTCATAGAAACCCGCAAGGACTTACATTGAATCCAAAAACAGGTGATGTGTGGGAGTCAGAACATGGCCCCATGGGTGGTGATGAAATAAATATCATTGCATCTAAAGCTAATTATGGCTGGCCAGCATTATCCTTAGGAAAAAATTATGATGGAAGTACTATTTCAAAAAATCATGATGCTGAAGGAATACAAAAACCAATTTATGCTTTTATACCTTCCATTGGCACCTGTGGTATAACTTTCATCAATGGAACTAAATTTAAATCATGGAGTGGTGATTTAATTGTATCAGGTTTGGCATCTCAGAAATTACATAGATGTATTGTAAAAGATAATCAGATAATTAAGGAAGAAATTATTTTAAAAGATAGCGGAAGAATAAGGAACGTAATTCAGGGACCCGATGAGTCACTTTACGTTTCCGTTGAGGGACCAGGAAGAATAATTAAGATAACAGCAAGATAAAATTATATTTCGTTTATTTTCAAATATATAAGTTAACTGATTTATGCTGGGATTTACCCTCATTGTAGGATTACCGAGCGAAGCGAGGTAATCCTACCCTTTCAACGTATTTATACGCAAATACCAAGTTGCCAAGTTTATTAATATGCATGGAGTAATAATATTAATAAAATAAAGTTGCCCTTTCGGGCAACTTGTAATACCTTTATATTGAAAGACGATTCAAAAGTTAGAATAATTAAATTTCACAAAGACTACTTTGATGAATTTTATTCAAAACAAAGACCAAATGTAAAAGCGAAAATAGTTAGGACAATACTATTAATTGAAAAATTGAAAATTGTTCCAATAAAATTTCTAAAACATCTAACCGGGACTAAAGGTCTTTATGAGATTAGGATTAAATCAGGTACTGACATTTTTAGAATATTCTGCTTTTTTTATGGAATTGAATTACTGATCCTAGTAAATGGATTTCAAAAGAAAACACAAAAAACACCAATATCTGAGATTAATAAAGCATTACAAATAAAACATGATTATGAAAACGAAAAATAAAATCACAACATTAGACCAACTAATTGATAGAGAATACGGTAAAGTTGGTACCAAAAAAAGAGTCGAATTTGAAAAAGGCTTCGAAAATTTTAAAATAGGTGTAATGCTGCAACAAGCAAGACTTAAAAAAGGAATGACACAGGAGCAACTAGCTAAAAAAGTGGGCACCACTAAATCCTATATATCAAAAATAGAAAATGATGTTAAGGAAGTGCGTATCTCAAGCCTTGAAAGAATAGTAGAGATTGGCTTGGGCGGTAAGCTGGAATTGAAATTAAAATTATAACAACCGAGAACAATGCACATGAAACAAAAACTAGGACTAAGCTATTTGGTTGCTTTAACAATCACCATCTTCCTTGCAATAATTGATTCCGACCCAATTATCAGCTATGCAAGTATGGCAAAAGATGTTTTGCTCATGTCCTGTATCATTTGGATTTTAATTATCTTAGCGTATGCAATTATTGTTGAATTTAGCATCCTTGCAAAAAGAGCATTGACAAAATCAAAAAACTAACCCCCATGAGAGAGTCATTTTTAATTATATCCTTAGGCATTAATATTTACTTAATGTTCAAATCACTAGAACTAACTAGAATGTTATATGATAATGCGATCATTGACCTTCCAACAAAAAGAAGCTTTACCCTACTTTCTATCGTAATGCCAATATGGGGTTATATTACCACTTACCGTAAATATAAAAGAAGCTTGACGCGCTATTAAGTCGATTGATACTTAAATCAGAATTTTCACTGCTTGACGCGCTCTTAATTTCCAAGCACCTGCTTCAAAAACCCACACATAAAATATCTTTAATTTAATAGGGGCTATTTTAGGGTCCGTAGAAGTGACTGCATTAAATGTATGACGCACATAACCAATATTTCCTTCCACCTCAACTGTTTGATCAGCAATATTGATAGTTACAAAATCACTCTTTCCATTCACCATATTCGCTATGAAAGTTTTTTGATCCTCAACAGCACCCGCAGAATGCCCATAAGATAACTTGGGTGATGTTAATGCATAAAAAGTGGATTCATTAGGATCAATCA
>DOMR01000006.1:2950-6224 GCA_003509845.1 Chitinophagaceae bacterium
TGTGCTTGTGCACCAAATACAACAAGGCTTAATAATATTGCGAAAGTAAATTTGATAAATTTCATGGCGCTGATTTTTTAATTGAATTGGAAAGTTAATATAATTTAAAAGAACTACAAATAAAATAGGGCACAATAATTGCACCCTATTTACACGTATAAGTTATGTTATTAAGTAGCTAATGGCGGCCCTTGTGGAACAAATATTTTTTGTCTAGGTCGTTTATTTTGTGTCCTTGTCGCAGTAAATGTAGCTGTCCTATATTCACCCATATGAATATTACCAGACATGGTTTCACCTGCCACTGTACCAGAAAAAATATAGGTTAAATTATCAGCCGCCTGACGCTCTTGACTTTTTAACTTTATCTCATTACCCTCAATGGTACCAACACACTCACGTGTTGAAAAATCACCTTTATGACTTCCTTGCAACCAATTGCCATCCTGGGTCAATGTAATTTGATGTGCAGATTTACTACTAAAAAATTGGATATCAAATTTCCAAGTACCTGTTAATGAAACAGCTGGGGCTTTTAAATCATTATTTTTAGCCGTCCTTGTTTGTGACATAAAATTATAAACACGTTCAGCCACTTGTTCGGCCTCCCCTGGTTGCATTTGACCTGTTGTAATGTTTATGCCTGTAATATTATCCTTACTCATGCTTCCCACTGCAATACGCGGCTTGTTTCGGCCAAATTCCTCTGCCACTTCCTCCCCTGTTATGTTAAATTTATTCGGATCCCAACTAATTCTTAATACAGGTGAGCGATTAGAATAGGAAACGGGTTCAAATACGGAAGTACTGATTCCTGAAATTTTAGTGACCCTTTTTGAAATCAAATCCAACCAGGACAACCATGTTTTCCATTCTTGTTTGTGATCCCTTGTTGTCCATGCTTGCACTGCCGCTAGCATCCCTAACATTTCCTCGCGACCCACTTTATTATCACGACAAGGTCCATGATGTGGTGCACTTGCTTGCCAAGCCGACATCAATATATCCTTTTGACCAATCACAAAGCCAGCACATTGTGGACCGCAGATTGCTTTTCCACCACTATAAGCAACCATATGCGCTCCTCTTTGTAAATGGATATTAGGTATGGTTAAAACTTCAGCAGCAGCATCCACCAAGATAGGTATATTTTGCGCCTTTGTTAATCGTACAATATTAACTAAGGATAAAGGCGCATCATTATCTGCAGGATCATCTGCCATAATATAAATCATCGCAGTTTTTTTATTCACCGCTTTAACTAATTCCTCTGGAGTATTCACTTCGATAATGGTAACACCTATATTGCGAATAGAATGATCGTATACATTTCTGGACCCCGCAGGTATAATAACTTCCGTTTTTTCGAAGCCCGTTAAATTGGGAATACAAATTAATTTTTCAGGATTACCTCCTGTAACACATGCTGCCGTGACATGTTTCATGCCAGCTGCACAACCTGCTGAAACTAAAGCCCACTCTGCTTGGGTAACTTCTGCAATTTTAGCATGCACAGCATCACCTAACTCATCATATTGCACAAAATTATGCGCTGCGGCTTCCATGGCAGCCCGAACTTCAGGTCGTTCAATAGATCCACCAATAATGGTAAATGTTCCTCTACAATTAATTAGAGGCTCAACACCTAATGATCTGAAAATATTTTCTCCAGTTTCTACTGCCGAAACGTTTGATCCGGATTTACCAAATAACTGTGAAGGCATTGCAGCTGTAAATGGAAGCAGCGATAAACTTTTTATAAGATTTCGTCTTTTCATAGTATCGGATTTTGTATTAATTGAATATTTAAAGTTTTTAAAATGCTTATGGTAATTTACGAATTAATAAACGAATGATTGCAAATGCAATTAAATACATACACCCGCATATGGTAAATAATATATTATACCCTATAGTTATATTTCCTAGGGCTTTATAGGTATCCAATAAATAGCCTACTAATATCGGGAATAGTATGCCTCCTATGGCACCAGCCATACCGCCAATACCTACTACTGAACTAACCGATTCCTTAGGAAACATGTCAGAAGCCATAGTGAAAATATTAGTAGCCCATGCTTGGTGTACTGCAATAACCAAACTTATTAAAGCAACAGCTACCCATACATTCGTAACAAATTGTGCAAGTATTACAGACAACTCTATAATAGCAAAAATGAATAATGCAGTTTGTCTTGCATTTAATACGCGCCAACCCTTCTTTATCAAATGAGATGATAAATAACCACCCATTACACTTCCAATGGTGGTAGATGCATAAATAATCATCAACTCAATACTTGGTTTTTTTAAATCAATATGAAAGGTGGTTGCAAAATAAGATGGCAGCCAAAATAGAAAAAACCAATAAATCGGATCAATTAAAAATTTACCTGTAACATACGCCCAGGTTTGTTTATAGGAGAATAGTTTACGCCAAGGAATATCAATTTTAGTAATGGATTCATTTTGTTGATCTGATTCAATATAAGCTAGCTCAGATTCAGTTAACCTTTTTTGTTTTGCCGGAATTTCATAAAAATACAACCATGCAATTAGCCATACAAATCCTAAGGCCCCTGTAATCCAGAACACTGCCTGCCAGCCATAGTTCGAATAAATATAAGGTGTGATGAATAATGCAAAAACTACACCCACACTAGTGCCTGCATTAAAAATTCCGGTTGCCAAACCACGTTCTTTTTTAGGGAACCATTCTGCTACTGTTTTTACAGCGGCTGGGAAGTGCCCCGCTTCTCCGATACCAAGGAATATCCTTGCAACACTAAATCCAACAACCGATTTTGCAAGGGCATGAAACATGGCTGCCGTACTCCAAATAATTACTGTAACCGTATAGCCAATTTTAGTCCCTACCTTGTCAATAACGCCTCCTGCAATTAATAACCCAACAGCATAAGCTGCGGTAAAAGCCATCACGATATGTGAAAAATCGGTTTCAGTCCAATTAAATTCTTTTTCTAAAATTGGTTTTAATAACCCTATAATTTGTCGATCTAAATAATTAATACAAGTTGCCGTAAATAATAATGCGATAATGATCCAACGATAGTTTTTAATTTTTTTCATTATCAAAACTGATTACTTAGATAATTGCATTTGTTGTGCAAATAATTTAAAGTGATTCAACATGGCTTCACTATCTCTCTTTTGAATAATCTTTTTATCAAATAATTCAGAACCTATACCTAAAGAAGTTGCCCCTGCTTTCATAAATGCCAACATATTGCTCAAATGTATCCCGCCGGTTGGC
>DOMR01000196.1:0-4454 GCA_003509845.1 Chitinophagaceae bacterium
GTGAGTGGAATCCAACAAGTTAACAGATTTGACACCGAAACTGTGTAAAAGTTAGTTCAATTAATAATAGTTTAAATAGGTAATCAACCTGTCAATACTTATTTTTGTGTTCTCAAATATTAATCCATGGTAGATGTAATTTTAGGACTTCAATGGGGTGATGAAGGAAAAGGTAAAATTGTTGATTATTTCGCGCCCAATTACGATGTCATCGCAAGGTTTCAAGGGGGTCCAAATGCAGGACATACTTTATATGTGAATGGCACTAAAATGGTATTACACCAAATCCCTTCTGGCATTTTTCATCAGGATAAAATAAACATCATTGGTAATGGAGTAGTATTAGATCCTGTTACCTTAAAAAAAGAATGTGACGCTGTTAAAGCGATGGGGGTGGATGTCAAAAAAAATCTTTTTATTTCCGAGCGTACCAATATTATTATTCCTTCACACCGTGCACTTGACAAAGCATCTGAATTATCAAAGGGGGATGGGAAAATTGGCTCAACGCTAAAGGGCATTGGCCCTGCCTATATGGACAAAACAGGCCGTAATGCGATCAGAGTAGGTGATTTACTAAGTAAAAATTTTATTAGTAAATACATTGCGCTTCGCATGAAGCACCAAAAAATATTAGATAGCTACAATTTCAATGAAGATATCAGTGAAATGGAAACCGAGTTTTTTGAAGCGCTTGAGTTTTTAAAAACTTTAAATATCATCAACTGCGAATACTTTATTAATGACCAAATTTCTAAAGGTAAAAAAGTATTGGCCGAAGGTGCGCAAGGTTCTATGTTGGATATTGACTTTGGTACCTTCCCATTTGTCACTTCTTCCAATACCATTTCTGCAGGGGTTTGTACCGGCTTAGGTATTTCTCCAAAATTAATTGGAGAGGTATTTGGCATTTCTAAAGCTTATTGTACCAGAGTGGGCAGCGGACCCTTCCCTACTGAACTTCATGATGCCAAAGGTGAGGAACTTCGTAAAATAGGAAGTGAATTTGGCGCTACCACCGGAAGACCACGACGCTGTGGTTGGATTGACCTAGTGGCTTTAAAATTTGCCTGTATGATCAATGGTGTAACACAAATTATTATGACCAAGGCGGATATATTAGATTCATTTGCCGAATTAGAACTAGGTGTTGCATATGAAATGGAAGGAAAGCAAATTGACTATGTTCCATTTCAAATTGTAGGCACACCAGTGACCCCTATTTGGGAAAAAATGGCTGGATGGAACACCGACTCCACAAAAATGAAAGATGAAAAGGAATTACCTGCAACCATGAAGTCATATATAGAATTTATTAATAGTTACCTTGGGGTTCCCGTTAAATATGTTTCCAATGGACCAGGCAGAGACCAAATAGTACATTTATAAACTATTAGTTGTTGCAACAATAATCAATGTAGCAAATTTTAAAATTTCTAAAAAAAACACGCTGTTTTTTTGGTAAATAAAAATTTAGTTTGAAAATTTACATTGTAATTTTGAAAGACTTATGGCAGTGAAAATCGCAATAGAAAAGAAAAGTAAAGAAGTAAAGCCTACGCAAGATAAAGCGGCTATACTCAAACCTATATCCAAAAAAAAGGTGGCAGATGAGGAGGATGATTTGGATGAGGAAGAAGCAGTAAATGATGATTGGGAAAAAGCCGAAGATGATAGTTGGGATCCCGACTTCGAAGAATTTGATATGCCAAAAAAATCAACCAAAGCCAAAGGGAAATCAAAAAAAGAAGATGACGATGATGATTTTTCTTTAGATGATGATTTAAAAAGCTTAGATGACGACGATGATTTATTCGATGATAAAGACGACTTGGACGATTATTAATCAAACCATCATTTAGTCCCTTATTTTATACAAAGATTGTATGGAGGCCTGTAAAATTTCATTTTTATGGGCCTCAAATATTTCCAGCTTATCCTTCGGCAGAATTAATTCAAAAGATTTTCCAGTCGCCAATACTTTTTCGATTTGCGGATTTAAGTTCATCAGTTTTTCAAGCGGAAAGGATACAAACTCCGCAATGATTTGTGCACTATACCTTCCTTTGATTTCCAACCTCGCTAGGTTTTCGTTCACGGCCTCCTTTTTTTTAATTAAAGTGGGCTTATTTAAATAGGTAACCAAATTGGTTTGATCTGATTCAAAAACATATATAGTGGCGATGAACTTTTTTACATGATCCCTGGTTTCAAGCGGCAGTTGATATTGCAAGGCCCAAAAATCATTCGTTTTCATTTTTTTAATCGTCTGTCTTAATCGACCCGCACCTCCATTATAAGCTGCAACTACCAATAACCAATCGCCAAACTCATCATACAGCTCTTTTAAAATAGTTGCTGCTGCCTGCGTACTTTTTTCATAATCTGTTCGCTCATCACTGGGTGTTAATTTTAATCCTAAACGGGTGGCTTCCGCTGGCATAATTTGCCACGGCCCTACTGCACCAGCGGATGAAGTCACATCCGAACTCAAATGACTTTCAATCACACTTAAATATTTTAACTGTGTTGGTATTCCTTTACTTTCTAATATAACATCATATAAATTAAAGTAGGGTTTGGCCCAAGTTTTCATTTTGCGCAAACCTGCACCTTGCTTATCCAAATAAGTTTGAATAAAACTGATGGCTTTTTCATTGAGCTCATATTGCAATGGCCCTTTTTTCACTTCTGCAGCATTGACCGTAAACAAACTTGTAAAACCTACCCTAAATTGGGTGTTGGTATCTTCCAGGTTTTTTTGAACAACTATGGTGGAAGGCTTGACCGTATCATAATGATTATATCCTGCCCCACTGACCTGTAATTGAATCAATGAAATTGCAATAATACAATTGGTGATACGCTTAATAATATGATAGGTTCGCTTAGGATACATGATTGACAAATGCTATGCAATTTTAGTTTCTAGAAGGGCTTCAGAAAATTGTAATAACCCCGTTTCATTAAATGGCGCACTCATCACCTGCAAGCCAAATGGCATTCCATTGGAGTGTTTAAATAACGGCAATGAAATAGCCGGTATCCCTACCAAGTTTGCATACACGGTATAAATATCTGCCAAAAACATTTCAGTGGCAGTATGATGATGCGCACCTAAATTAAAGGCAGTGGTTGGAACGGTAGGACAAACGAGCATATCATATTTTTTGAACAATTCATTGGTTAAATCCACTAATTGTTGTCGTACTTGCTGCGCTTTGGTAAAATAGGCATCAAAATAACCTGCACTCAAAACAAAGGTTCCTAATAATATTCTTCTTTGCACTTCGGCACCAAATCCTTCCGTCCTACTTAACTTATATAAATCAGTTAAATCAGCCATGGGCTGACTTGTTCTATGTCCAAATTTTATTCCATCAAATCGAGATAAATTACTGGACGCCTCTGCAGTCGTTAATACATAATAGGTCGGCACCAAATAATTAAGCAACGGAAAGTCAATCGCTTCCACCGTATAACCAGCTCCTTTTAATTGCGCGAGGTAGGCCGTAGTTTGATTTTTAATTTCCTGATCCAAACCGGGATGCGAAAGTGTTTCTTTAAAGTAGGCCAGTTTTTTAGGCGTCGCTTTATTTAATTCATTGGAATAGCAAGGAACAGGTTTCGAAGATACAGTACTGTCAAATTCATCAGGTCCTGCGATTACTTCAAGTACCAATGCAGCATCACTAACTGATTTTGAAAAAATGCCTATTTGATCAAAGGAAGATGCATAAGCAATTAAACCATATCTTGAAATGCGACCATAACTTGGCTTGAGTCCAATCACACCGCAGAAATCTGCAGGCTGCCGCACTGAACCACCAGTATCTGATCCCAAACTTACCATACACATATCTGATTGCACGGCTACGGCTGAACCTCCTGATGATCCACCTGGCACTTTGGTAGGATCGATGCCATTTTTTACTGGACCGTAAGCAGAATTTTCATTACTACTGCCCATTGCAAATTCATCACAGTTTTGACGACCAATGATAATAGCACCTTCTGCCAATAATTTTTCAATGGCAGAAGCAGAATAAACAGCCGTATAATTTTCTAAAATTTTTGAAGCGGCACTTACTTTGTGCCCTTGATAACAAAGTACATCTTTGATACCTACTATTACCCCATGTAATTTACCCAATGATTCCCCAGTAGATTTGTTTTGGACACGCAATTCATCTAATGCTATCGCGCGTTGTTTTGCATCCTCGGTAAATACTTCTAAAAAGGCATTGAGATTTTCATTGCGCGCAATTTGATCCAAGTAATAATTCACTGCTTGAATGCACGACATGCTTCCTGCTTGTAAAGCAGTATGGTAGTCTTTGATTGTAGTAAAACGAAACAAAGGCTAAAATGTTAATTGATAAAAAATAGATTGGCGATCCACAGGTAGGCCAAAAAACTAAGAAGCTTTCTCGTCTTTTTCTTTGATACCTTCT
>DOMR01000196.1:4635-5017 GCA_003509845.1 Chitinophagaceae bacterium
GTAAGGTAATTATAAAATAGAAAGCACACTATTTTTAAGGTTTTCATAGATTAAAAAGTCAGTATTTGGCATAAAAAAACCGCCCCAAAAATTGGGACGGTTTAATATATTAGCTAGTGCTTTACCACCTAGATGGCAATAGCATTTAGAATCTTTTTTCCTTAATACGCGCACTCTTACCACTTCTCTCTCTTAAGTAGTATAATTTAGCACGGCGTACCTTACCAGACTTGTTCAATAAGATAGAATCAATATTTGGTGATAGGATTGGGAATAAACGCTCAACGCCTACACCATCAGAAATTTTACGTACTGTAAATGATGCAGTTGCGCCAGTTCCTTGGGTCTTAATTACATCTCCACGGAAACTTTGGATACGCTC
>DOMR01000225.1 GCA_003509845.1 Chitinophagaceae bacterium
CTTCAGTTTCTAACCCATAAATTCTTCTTGCTTCAGCATTTGGAAATGGAGATTTTTTTTCATCATGGTCTAATAAATTATACATTCCATCTGCACCTATATATATTTTGCTATTTGGATATTTTTGAGCCAAAACTGCAGACAGTGTTGATCCAGCTGATGTACCACCAAAACCTATCCTAGTAGTGTCTGCATTAAATCTTTTTCCATTTTCTAAAAACCAGTTAACACTTGATTCTAAGTCATTTATTGCATCTGCAAAAGTGGCATTATTCCCTTTACAGCGATAAGCTAATCCAACATAAATAACTCCAAGCTCATCGGCCAAAAAGTCTACATCACCAGAGATCGTAGCTGGAGGAACTTCATTTTGAGTACCTCCATTCCAGCCCCCACCATGTATAAAAAAGTAAATAGGGCTTTTCTCAACGCTTTTTTTTGGTAAATATATTTTAATTGGTATAGCGAGATTACCCAATTTTGTAGCTATGGTATCAATTGTTTTTTGAGCAGAACAATTTAGAACATAGGAACAGCCAATAAATATAAATAGTGACTTAATAGATATCATATAAGTATGTTAAGATTTTATCACATATTCGGATAAGATAAATTTCATTTTGATAACTCTATGAATCTTGCATCTTGCATCTTTTCACGATAGAAACTAACAGATTGAATTAACCCTCTAAAAGTATGGACCGAAACGCCATTCGGATCAATCATATCTCCTGCATCCTGTCCTAAATAAATATCTCCAGTACTAGATTTAATGGATTGAATTGGGAGTAACATTTTCCGCTCACCTATTAATTTTCCATCTGCAAAAAACTTAATAACGTTATTATAGTTTTCAATGACTGCTACAAGATGAGACCATTTGTTAATAATATTTGATTGCCCATCAATAAACTGAAGATGCTTATCATGAGCTACCACAAAACCAGGCACCCCGTTTTCTAAAAAAATTGCCCATCCATCTTTTTGTGACCCACTAGAAGCAATAACTCCATCAGGCGATGATGGTTTAACTAAACATTCAATAACAAAAGTGCCTTTTGATGGATCTAGATCCGGCCTATTTTTTATTACTGAAATCGCGCTGTCTTGGAAATATCCGCTAACGCTTCTTTGATCTTTATTTAATACAACCCCCTGAAAAAGGATATTATTTTCTACCTGGAAGCTTAAATTAGTGTTTCCAAAATCAATGGAAAGGAGTTTCCCTGTTTTCAAATTACCAATGAATTCGGCATCTGGTCTTTGTACTTCCACTTTATAGTCAGTTTCTTTTTTAAGTTGCTCAAGTTCTTTTTTTAATTGGCTTTCAATTTTCGAAAACTCTGGCTTCTTAGCAAGATTGTATAATTCGGCCGGGTCATTTACAACATCATACAACTCATCAATATCATTAATATCTGGGGTGGTCGAATACAAATATTTTTCTGTTCTAATTGCTGTAATTCGTGGAATAGAATAAATAAGGTCTGTCCAGTAAGTAAAGAGAAAGGACTTTCTCCAATTTTCATTCTTACCATGTAATAATGGAACTAAACTTTTGCCTTGCATTTGTGCAGGAATTGAAACTCCAGCCATTTCAAGAAAGGTAGGGGCTATGTCGGCGTTTAGTATCATTTCCGAAATAGTAAGATTCGAGTTTGCTAATTTTGGATAGCGCATGATTAAAGGAATTCGCATGGATTCGTTATATGCCAGACGTTTATCTCCTAACCCATGTTCTCCCTGAAAAAATCCATTATCTCCGGCAAATACGATTATTGTATTGTCTAAAATTCCTTTTTTCTTTAATAATTCATAAATTTCTCCAAGTCCATCATCAACTGAACTAAGGGATCGTAAGTAATCTTTTTGTTTTCCTATTCCTGTTTTTGCAGGCCATGGAGCAGGTTTACGACTTTTTTGGGGAATTATTTTAGCCAAGTCTTTTTCCCGCAAGCGACGTCGTTGATCTGCATTCAACACCGTTCTTTGCCAGGTTGGTTTATTTTCCATATTATCGAGCCAACTTTCAGGTTCAGGAACCAGATCATTGGTAAATAAATTTTTGTCTCGATCAGCCGGAGTAAATGGCTCATGAACTGCCTTGTGGGAAAGATAAACACAAAATGGGTTGTCCGCATTTTTATCAATAAAATCCAAAGTATATTTATTCAGTTCGTCTGTGATATAACCCTCATTCCGAATATTTTTTCCATTAATATTTAAATCATTGCCAAAATATTGACCTTGCCCTGGAAAGCTGCACCAATAATCCCATCCTTTTCTGGGTTCATTACTTTCTGCCATGTGCCATTTACCAATAAAAGCTGTTTCATAACCTTCGCCCTGAAGTATTTGCCCAAATGAAAGTGTTTTGTCAGGATTTAATTCCCGGCCTTCTTGATTGGTGTTCACTCCATGAGTTTGAGGAAACATTCCGGTTAAAAAAGTTGCCCTGGAAGGTGCACAAAGTGAATTAGTGCAATAGGCATTTTTGAAATGAACCCCTTCTTTACGAAGCTGATCTATATGGGGGGTTTTCAGAAATGGATACCTTCCCATAAACCCCATTGCATCCCACCGTAAATCATCAACTAGGACAAAAATTATATTAGGCTTATCAACTATTTGCTTTTTAGGAGACTGCCCTGCGCACAGAACTGGCATCCAAAAAAGTAAGCAAAAAATACTAATAGAATAAAAATATTTATGAAATTTCATTACTAGTTGTTTATACGTTTTTAAAAATACAATTGAAATTAGTGCTTTGGATAAAATTGATCCAACTAACAATAAAATTATAAGTATATATTTTTAATATTGCATTTTTTAATTTTTATGATGGTAATTTATTTGAGATAAGTTAAAAAAATCAATGCGAGGTGTATCTCTCAGGCTTAATATTTGAATATCCAGCTTCGTTATGAAACCAACTGCCTGCTTTTCCTGTGAGCCATAAATAATAATCTGAATCCAGGTTATTTTCCAGACCTATGAATTTATTTTTGCCATTCATTGGTAACTCATTCTCTCTTAAGCATTTGAAAATTGCTGTCCCTTCATCTAGTTCATCA
>DOMR01000238.1:0-426 GCA_003509845.1 Chitinophagaceae bacterium
TATCCCGCTCCATCTGGTTAGGCTGGTTTGTTTCTTATAATAAAGACTGGAAAAATAGTCCTTTAGAATACAATGAACGAATGATTGAAACAAAAAAGGAGCATTAAATTTATCTAGGAAACCCCAATAATCACAAAGGGTTTCAGTAACTTCGCTTCCCAAAAAGAGAGGTGTCCGAGTGGTTTAAGGAGCACGCTTGGAAAGCGTGTATACGGCAACGTATCGGGGGTTCGAATCCCTTCCTCTCTGCAAAATATAAACAGCAACCCATCCCGGGACACGGGATGGGTTTTTAATTATGTTACGAGGTAGAAAGCTTGCTTTCATACCGAAGTAGCATGATTAAAAACACGAGGGCGCAAAGCGCCCGATGGGTTGCTGTTTTATTTTCATACCCCCGGGATGCCGGAGCAAAGCGACGGCCAT
>DOMR01000238.1:571-13555 GCA_003509845.1 Chitinophagaceae bacterium
AATATTGTAAACAGAATTTTTCTTGATGCCGACAAACAAAGTGAAGTCGGCATCCCTGGTTTGAAAAAATTTAAAAGCTAATTGACCAAATAAGGAGCAATAATACCCTGCCATATTTTATAGCCTTCTGCATTCATGTGCAATTTGTCGGATAAAAATATATGGGTAAGGATGTTGCCATTGTCATCTAACATGCTGTTGTAAACATCTATATAGTTAGACTTCTTTTGCTGCTCCATAAAGGTTTTAATAAGTCTGTTGGCTTTTTGCATGGTTTCTAAATACTTTTCTCTGCTAGGACTTGGCTTCATAGAAATATATGAAATAGTTACTTTTTTATATCTAGAACGTATAAGTTGGTGTAGTTTTTTTACGCGCTCAAAAACGGTATCCGCCGTAATAGATGGACCACCAGTTAAATCGTTTTCACCGCAATAAATAATTATTTGTTTGGGATTATACTTGAAAATAATATCTTCTGCATACAAGGTCATATGCGGCAGCGAAGAACCTCCAAAACCTCTATTTATAATGGTGTGATTTGGAAAATAAGTAGCAACGTTTTTCCAGTTGGTAAAGCTAGAGCTTCCGATAAGTAAAATAGCATCTTTAGCTGGTGCTGTAATGGAATCTGCTCTTCTAAACGCCTTTATTTCGTTGATAAATGGTTGACTAAATACACTACCATTTAATGCTACAAGTGTTACAAAAACTAAACATCTAAATAATAATTTCATACAGTTTATTTTAAATAAACACAAGGTTTATATTGGTATACGCTTACCTAAATGCTTCGGGTGAGGGTATAATTACTTTTATTAGGTCTTTTTAATAAATTTAATGAACTAATATCATACCAATAATAAGAAGATATTCTATTAAATTGACTTTATTGACTAATTAAATACAATAAAGGGATAAAATAGTACCACCATTTATATTGATAATTATATATATTTGATAAAATGATTGCTATATGAAAAAAATGTTCTTTTTTTTTCTTTTACTTACTGCTTTATTTTCGCAACAAGGTCAAGCACAAACTAAGAAAATTACTGGTAAAGTCTTTGACGAGACAGGAGCTCCTATTAACGGAGCAACCGTTGCTGTTAAAAATTCAAAGGTTGTTACGCTAAGTAACGATAAGGGAAGTTTTACACTAGATCTTCCTTCAAGTGCTACAAGAATAGTTGTCACTTTTGTAGGTATGGAAACAACCGAATTGAACGTATCCAATAGAACTAATGTAACTGTTTCTTTAAGATCTATTGCTTCAGCATTAGCCGACGTGGTAGTAATTGGTTATGGCACGGTGAAGAAATCTGATTTAACAGGTTCTGCCCAAAGATTAAATAGAGAGGATATTATGCGTGACAATCCCGGTAATATTTTGCAAGCGATGCAAGGTAAATTAGCGGGTGTAAATGTTACGCAAAATGATGGTGCTCCTGGCGCTGGACTAAGCATTAGGGTTCGTGGATCTAACTCATTTTTGGGTGGTACAGAACCTTTGTATGTAATAGATGGAGTGCCTTTTAATAATAGTAGTAGTGGAACAACGCCTGAGTCTCTGGGTGGAGATGAAAAGCAAACACTTAATGCATTGGCTTTTTTAAATCCAAATGATATTGAGTCTATAGACGTATTAAAAGACGCATCCGCTACTGCCATTTATGGTTCTCGTGGCGCCAATGGTGTTGTATTAATTACTACTAGAAAAGGCAAAGTAGGCAAAGACAAAGTAGAGTTAAATATAACAGTTGGCATGGCAGAGGTTTCTAAAAGAATTCGTATGCTATCGCCATTAGAATATGCGAATTTTCAAAATATTTCTTACCAGAATTCCAATAAATATGATGGTACAAATTATTCTTTGTTGTATCCGACGCTTTCTTTATATGAATCGGATAACAATAATTGGCAGGATAAAATATTTACAAAGGCATTAACGCAACAATATAGCTTAAATGTATCTGGCGCCTCTGAAGCAGGTAGCCATAACTTAACATTTGGCTATGTAGACCAGGAAGGCGTAATTCGTACTTCGGGCTATAAAAAAATGAATATTAGTTTTAACCTAAACAGAAACCTAGGTAAGATTTTTAAAATTGGTACCAGTACGTCAATTTCTAATTCAACAACCAAGGGTGTTAAAACCGGTACCGATAAATCAGATGCTGCAAGTGCAGGTGTGGTTCGCTCTGCGCTCACCTATCCTGCAACCATTAGTATTTTAGATGAGTATGATGGCTTAGGTGATGACTTTATCACCAACCCCTATATTTATGTAAATGATGTTTTAAACAGAGTCACTGCAACTAATATTTTTTCTTCAAACTATTTGGAAGCGACGCTGCATAAAGATTTAAAATTCAGACAAAATATTGGATTTAATTACGGCGCAAATACCCGTGATCAATACTACCCAAGAACGGTTTATGAAGGTTTTGCTTCCAAGGGTTGGGGATTAAAATCTGATAACAATTGGTCAAGTATTGTTTCTGAAAGTATCTTAACTTATAATAAGAAAATTAACAATCATAGTATTACGGCTACTGCCGCTTCTACCTTTGAACAAAATATGGGTAACTCAAAAAGAGCAGAGGCTAAAACTTTCCCAAATGATTTGTTGCAAAATGAAAACCTGCAATCTGGAGAACAAATCTTACCCATTATTACTAATAAGTACCAATCTAACTTATTGTCTGTATTAGGGCGTGTTAATTATACATATTCTGATAAATATGTAATTTCTATTTCGCACAGAAATGACGGGTCAAGTAAATTTGGTAAAGACAATAAGTGGGCTGCTTTTTCTTCTGCAGGATTAGCATGGAAGATGCATAAAGAATCTTTTATCAATAAAATAGATCCCATTAGTGAATTGACAATTAGGGCAAGTTACGGTCAAACTGGTAATCAGGGTATAGGATCGTATGCTTCGCTTTCTAAATTGGCCATCTATAATTATACATTTAATGGAGTCGTGCAAACTGGATTAGCGGATGACGTATATTCAGGTCCAGCTAATGCCGGATTAAAATGGGAAACGACCAATGCTTATAATGCTGGATTAGACCTAGGCTTATTTAAAGGAAAAATAAATACACATGTAGATGTGTATTTAAAACAGACCAATGATTTATTGCAATATATTACTACACCTTCTTCTACTGGTTTTCAACGTCAATTGAGAAATTCTGGTTCTGTAGAAAATAAGGGTTTAGAAATTGCGTTAGATGCAATGGTGTTAAGTAATAAAGATTTTCAATGGAAAACAAATTTCAATATCTCCTTTAATAGAAATAAAATTATTTCTTTAGGTGGTGATGTAAAAGAGCAATTTGCAAGTAACATTTCTACCCGTGACGCACCATTTATTCAACGTGCTGGACTGCCAATTGGTACATTATACGGCTACGTAGAAGACGGCTATTTTGACAATGAAGCGGAAGTAAGAAATTCATTAGTTTATAATGGCCAGCCTTCAAATATCATTGGGCGCATGATTGGCGAGATCAAGTATAGGAATTTTGATAATGATCCAACTTCTATCTCTGTTAATGATCGCGTGGTAATTGGAGATGTGAATCCAGATTATACTTTCGGATTCACCAATAATTTTAAATACAAAAGTTTTGATTTAAGTATTTTTATTAATGGGGTGCAGGGAAATGATATTGTAAACATGAACAGTGTTTGGAATGCCAATATTGGTACTTCAAAAAATGTAACCTTAGCCATGTTTAATGGTGCATGGAAAGAAGGGGCAGATAATTCAAATGCCTTAGCGCCAAAGCCTATTAGACAGTTCTGGAGAACCTTGCCATTTACTAGAAGATTTATTGAAGATGGTTCCTTTGTAAGAATTAAAAATGCAACCCTTGGCTACACTTTGCCTGCAAAATTAGTTAAGGGCATTAATGCAATTAGGGTATCTGCAGGTGTAAATAATTTATACACGTTTACTAAGTATACAGGCTTTGATCCTGAAATTAATAGCTATGGAGATAATCCGGCTTTATTTGGTGTAGACTTAGGCGGTTTCCCTAATTCAAAAACGTACAACATTGCAATTAAATGCAACTTTTAAATTATTCTAAAACTAATTATATGAAAATAAATAAATCAATTAGCTGGAAAGTTATACTGCCGGTATTGTTATTTTCGACCTTCTCTTGTCAGAAGGTATTGGAAGAAAAGCCTTTGTCTTTTTTATCTCCAGAAAATTTTTATAAAAACGAGGCGGATGCTAAAGCAGCTATCAATGCAGTATATAGTACATTGTATACCTATGATTTGTATTTACAGCCTATGTGGAATTTAACCATGCTTGATGACGATCATGTATCTGGCGCCGATTGGTTTTTAGGGACGTCTGGTGCAGGAAACCCTCAAGGATATTGGGGCGTAGATGGTCCTTGGGTGGGTTGTTATTCTGTTATTTCTAGAGCCAATACCGTACTTGAAAATGTGGCTGCAATTAATTCCAACATTGATGCTACTGTAAAAAATAGAATTTTGGGCGAAGCTTATTTCTTTAGAGGTTGGGCCTATTTTCAATTGGTTCAATTGTATGGTGGTGTGCCTATTCGTTTAAAATCATTATCATTAGATCCTAAAGCTAGTATGGCAAGGTCATCGGTGGCAGATGTTTATAAGCAAGTAATTGCAGATTTTAAAAGTGCTGAATCAAATTTATTACCTACTTCAGATACTAAATCAGGTGAACCTGGTAGAGTAACAAGAAGTGTTGCAAAAGGATTCTTGGCAAAAACCTATTTAACAATTGCTTCATGTGCTGCAACAGGAAATGTAAGTGTTAGGGGTGGTAAAGATAATGGAATGTATACTTACCCTAAAACTGTTGTTGCAGGACTCGAAAATATATCTTCTAAAGATTATTATATACTTGCAAAAGACAAGGCATTAGAAGTGATTGCAAGTAATGAATATTCAATGTTTGCCAATTGGACGGATATGTGGAGTAAAGCAGGAAGAAATAAGACAGAGCATATGTGGGAGTTACAAGCATTGGGTGGCAGTAGTTTTGTAAATGAACTACATAATTACATGTCTTCATTTTCTACTTTTGGAAGAGGCGCTATGTGGTTTACAAACAATCATTATAATGATTATGATACCACAGACATTCGTGTATTAAAAGGGGTTGTACATAATTATGAAATGAATAATGCAGCTAGAACCAAATACTTCTATCCATCTTGGCAGTCTTATAAATACAAATTTATCAATGGGGCTACTTATGCAAACACCCCAGCCACTGATGATCGCGCCTACACCATTAAGTATAGTGATGTGGCTGATCCTACCGTATCAAGAAGCGATGCGCATTTTCCAATGATACGTTACACGGAAATGTTTTTGATTGTTGCGGAAGCAGATAATGAAATTAACAATGGCCCTACACCCCAGGCATATACTAACTTAAATACCATTCGTACAAGAGCTAAAACACAAACAGCACCTGCTAATTTAACCCGCGATGAATTTAGAAGTTTTGTACTAGCCGAAAGAGCAAGAGAATTTGTTTTTGAGGGTATAAGAAGGTATGACTTAATGCGTTGGGGCGTTTATTTACAAGTCATGAATAAAATTGGTATTGGACAAAATAATATTACTAAAGTAAGAAACACACGTAATTTATTATTGCCTATCCCTCAAAGTGAAATTAATTCAAACACCTTAATTCCTGCCAATAACCCTGGTTGGTAAAATCTTTAAAATAAACTTTATGTATACAAATACTTTTAATCAAATAGCTAAGCGCATTTCAAATGGAGGCCTTTTAGTTGTTATGATGCTTGTGTTTTTTTCTTGTAAAAAAGAAAATTATACAGATTATACGCCTAAATTTAATACACTACCGCCGATCATTAATGCTGTAACCAATTTAAACAACAGAGGATTAGCATTGTCTTCAGTTGTATACGGAGACTGGATCATTATTAAGGGTCAAAACCTAGGTACTACTTTAAAAGTAGAATTTAGTACTGTTGCTGCGGCAGATTCTTTATTTAGTTCAGATGACACAACCGTAACCGTTAAAATACCCTCTAATTTACCAGACCCGGCTAATAACCCAATTACAATAACAACTAAATACGGCAAAGCGGTATATAGTATTAAAATTGTACAGCCAGCCCCTGTTATCGCTTCCTTTACGCCAGGTGCTGGTGGTGCCGGAACTGAAGTTACACTTACTGGAGATTATTTTTTAGGGGTGACAAGTGTTAAATTAAATACTACAGACTTGGCCATTGTATCTAGTTCTAAAACTCAAATAAAGGTAACCATCCCCTCCACCATTACAGGAGGCTACTTTTTTATAACAACGCCTTCTGGTACAACCAAAGCGGCTATTTCTTATGGATTAGGCTATGTGATTTTTGCCGATGCGCTTACTACTGGCTGGTCTAATACATCGTATAGCACTACCGCAACACTTACCAATACGAACAACGTGCTTCGTGGCACCAATTCAATAAAAACCAATTACAACGTTGGTTTTGGTGGTTTTAGGTTAACGAAAGCAACCCCTGCTGTTAGCACAACAGGGTATACCGCCGTTAAATTTTCTGTTTATGGTAGTACCAATTCTGGCGGCTTTAAAATTAGAGTCATTATAAATGGAAGCTCAACAGCAACTTATACTTTAACCCTTCCTACTACCCTAGGGGTTTGGACACAGGTAGAAGTGCCTTTATCTAGCCTGGGAAATCCGGCGACTATTTCTTCAATTGAATTAAAAGAATATAGCGGAAAGATTTTTGAAGTATTTTTTGACGATATCGGACTCTTTTAAATAAAAGTCTAAAGCTTCATTTATAAAAGGGATGGGTTTTTAATTATGTTGAGAGGTAGAAAGCTTGCTTTCATACCGAAGTAGCATGATTAAAAACACGAGGGCGCGAAGCGCCCGATGGGTTGCTGTTTTATTTTCATAACTCAAAGGATGCCGACGAACAAAGTGAAGTCGGCCATCCCAAATATTTATAAAAGTTTCCCTACCACTCCCCTAACACCTTCACTGCATTACTCGAAGTGATCTCCGCTACTTCATGCAAAGGCAAATTTTTAATCTCTGCTAATTTCTTTGCTACCTCAATAATAAAAGCAGGTTCGTTTTTTTTACCACGATACGGCACAGGTGACAAGTAAGGTGCATCCGTTTCCAATACCAACCACTCCATAGGAATATCTTTGATTGCTTCTGCAACTCCTGCATTTTTATAGGTAAGCACACCGCCTAAACCTAAATGAAATCCCATACTAATAATTTGTTCCGCCGATTCCTTGCTTCCACTAAAGCAATGAAAAATGCCGCGTAATCCTTTTTTAGCAAAAGGCTTAACAGCTTCGATGGTTTCACCCATCGCATTACGCGTATGAATCACAATAGGTAAATTAAAATCTAATGCCCATTGCATTTGTGTATTAAAAGCGAGCTGCTGTTGCGATACAAAAGTTTTATCCCAATAAAAATCCAAACCAATCTCACCAATCGCAGGAAATTTTCTTTTCGACAATTGATCTGCAACAATCGCTAATTCCGCTTGAACATTTTCTTTTACATAACAAGGATGCAAACCCGCCATTGAAAAACAATTTTTCGGAAACGCATTCTCCACCGAAAGCATTGCTTCCAAACTATGACTATCAATTGCAGGCATAAAAATTTTAGTTACCCCTGAACTAATCGCATTTTGCATTAACTGGTTCAAATCAGGTAATAATTCCTCAGAATATACATGGGCATGCGTGTCAATAAATTGCATAAACAAGCTGAATTTGATGCAAAGCAATGCTTTTTTTTAATCTCTGCATACTAAAATAGGAATTTATATCGTTATTGTTTTTAGTTAGCCGTAGCTAACGCCATCTAAATACAAAAAGGTTTTTTATAGGGTACGGATTATACGGCCGAGGTTTCTACCTTGGCTTTTTTTTGCACCTAATTAATTAGAAGTAATGGCCTCGAATCGATAACCTAATGTGCTAAAATAATTAAGCACTAATGGCAAGGCAATATGTAAACGATCCCAAGCTTTTGCACTGTCGTGAAAAACAATTATAGAACCCGGCCCTGCATTTTTAATCACATTTTTAGCGCATTGTTCTCCTGTAATTTTAGTATCAAAATCGGCACTCAACACATCCCACATAATTATTTGTTGTGGCAAACTGGCATCTGATTTTATACTTTTAATTTGACAACGCTTGATGCGACCATAGGGCGGCCTAAATAAATCGGATGCAATTAAACTGGCCGCACTTTTAATATTATTTATATAATCATCTGTTCCCACTTTCCATCCATTTAAATGATCATAGGTATGATTTCCAACGGCATGCCCATGTTGTAAAACGGACTCGTATATATTAGGATAGGAAAGTACATTATTCCCAATGCAGAAAAAAGTTGCCTTGGCATTATATTTATTTAATTGTTCTAGCACAAAAGGCGTTGCACAAGGATGCGGCCCGTCATCAAAACTGAGATAAATCACCTTTTCATTGGCAGGTTTTCGCCAAATGCAATTTGGATAAATTGCCCTAAGCCAAAAAGGTGTTTTAATCAAATACATACCCAAAGATAAATAGTTCTTTTGCCCAATTGAATATTATCTTTGTGTAAATAGTTTATAGCATGGATTCAAAGGTCAGAGTAAGGTTTGCGCCCTCTCCTACAGGCGGGTTACATATAGGCGGGGTAAGAACCGTTTTATTTAATTATTTATTTGCAAAACATCATGGTGGGGAGTTTATATTAAGAATTGAGGATACCGACCAGTCTCGTTTCGTGCCTGGTGCAGAGCAATATATTATGGACACATTAGCTTGGTGCGGCTTATCCCCAGATGAAAGCCCAGCAGTGGGTGGCGCCTATGCGCCCTATCGACAAAGCGAACGCAAACATTTGTATAAAAAATATGCAGACCAACTCATTGCTGACGGCTATGCTTATTATGCATTTGATACCCCTGCTGATTTGGAAAACAAAAGAAACGAAATCCCCAATTTCCAATACAATAAGGCACATCGCAAGGAAATGAAAAATTCTATTTCATTAAGCGAAAATGAAGTGAATGATTTATTAAAAAATAATACGCCCTATGTAGTAAGAATTATCATGCCGGAACAAGAAACTTTGTCCTTTGATGATTTAATTCGCGGTGAAGTTTCCTTTGATACAAGTACGGTAGATGATAAAGTTTTATTAAAAGCAGATGGTATGCCAACTTATCATTTAGCTGTGGTGGTGGATGATCATTTAATGAAAATTACACATGCTTTTCGTGGAGAGGAATGGCTTCCAAGCGCACCCGTTCATATTTTACTTTGGAAATATTTATTTGGCTTAAATCATATGCCGCAATGGGCACATTTGCCATTGATATTAAAACCGGAAGGACATGGAAAATTAAGCAAGCGTGATGGAGAAAGATTAGGCTTTCCCGTATTTGCTATGGATTGGATGGACCCCAATACAAAAGAACAAACCATTGGATTTAAAGAAAGAGGATTCCTTCCTGAAGCATTAATCAATTTATTAGCTTTATTAGGATGGAATGATGGTACGGATAAAGAAATTTTTAGCATCGACGAATTAATTGCGCAATTTTCACTAGAGCGTGTTCATAAAGGTGGTGCGAAATTTGATTACGAAAAAGCAAAATGGTTCAACCAAGAATGGATCAAGAAGACAGACAATGATCAACTCGCTACATTAGTAAAACCATTTTATGATGATGCACAAATTGAAGTTCACGAGCCCGCCTATTTGGTCAAAGTAATCGGACTTATAAAAGACAGGTGTCATTTACTAACCGATTTCATTACCCAAGGCAGTTTCTTTTTCAAAGCACCAACAGAGATTGACACAGCGTCCATACTAACAAAATGGGAGGAGAAAAAGCAAGCCTTTTTTACCGCATTGACTGCCGATTATGAAGCAATGATCAGTAAGGGCGATACCCATCCAATAGCGGCTGATCTTGAAATACATTTTAAAGCCCTTGCCGCAACCCATGAAATAAAACCAGGTGACCTTATGTTGCCTTTTAGAATCATGTTAGTGGGTGGTAAATTTGGACCAGGTGTTTTTGAAATCATTCAGGCTATTGAATTAAAAGACGCCAAAGAAAGAATCGCGTATAGTTTGAAATTACTTTCCAATAAATAATGTAAATTGTAGTAACACTTAACATGAGTAATGTGAAACCCATAAGAGTATTAGTCGCCAAAGTTGGATTAGACGGACATGACCGTGGCGCTAAAATTATTGCAACCGCTTTAAGAGATGCCGGAATGGAAGTCATTTATACTGGCCTTCGCCAAAGTCCTGAAATGGTGGTACAAGCTGCCTTACAGGAAGATGTGGACGCGATAGGTATTAGTATTTTATCTGGCGCACATATGACCGTTTTTCCAAAAGTTTACAAACTAATGCAGGAAAAAGGATTGACAAATGTATTACTAACAGGTGGCGGAATTATACCTGAACAAGATAGTATTGTTTTAAGAGAGATGGGTATTGGTACCTTATTTGCACCTGGCACTAATACCACTGATATCGCAACCTATATTCGAGATTGGGTGGCGAAACACAAAAAATAAGGTGCAATAAAAATTAAATTTTTTATTATGTCGTTTCAAACTTTGTTTACAAAATTAGAAGACCACACCTTAATTATCACCATTAACCGTCCAGACGTTTTAAATGCGTTGAATAAACAAGTCATCAATGATTTAGATGCGGTTATGGATCGCGTATATAAATTTCCAGAAATTAAAAGTGTGGTTATCACCGGCGCAGGACTTAAAAGCTTCGTAGCTGGTGCAGATATAAAAGAATTTGAATCCTTAACCAAAGAGCAAGCAATAGCGGTTGCAAAAAGAGGACAAGCCGTATTCTCAAAAATTGAGCATTGTCCGAAACCAGTGGTTGCTTGTGTAAACGGATTTGCATTGGGTGGTGGGTGCGAATTAGCCATGAGTTGCCATTTTGTGATTGCATCGGAAAGCGCCACTTTTGGCCAGCCTGAAGTAAACCTAGGGATTATGGTCGGTTATGGTGGCTCGCAAAGATTAACCCAAAGAGTAGGCAAAGGCAGGGCCATGGAATTAATCATTACAGGTAAAACCATTAATGCAACACAGGCCATGAATTATGGCTTAGCCAACTATGTGGTTCCGCAAAGCGAATTATTAGATAAAGCCTTTTCTATATTAAGGGTATGTCATCAAAAATCTCCGATTGCTGTGGGTAACTCCATTAAAGCCATTAATGCAGTGTGGGATGAGCAAGTTAACGGCTATGATGTGGAAGCCAACTTGTTTGGAGAATGTTTTGTCACCGATGATTGCAAAGAAGGAATACAAGCATTTATAGATAAAAGGAAACCTGTTTTCAAAGGACATTAACCCTTTTTTACCCGAATTTAATACACCCAACTGACGCAATTTTATAATTGCTGTAGTACCTTTGTGCTATCAAAATTTTACGATATGGAATACAGAATCGAGAAAGATACCATGGGCGAAGTAAAAGTACCTTCCCATGTTTATTGGGGTGCGCAGACACAAAGAAGTATTGAAAATTTCAAAATAGCACAAGACATTAATAGAATGCCGAAAGAAATTATTCGCGCATTTGCTTACTTAAAAAAAGCAGCAGCTTTAACCAATTGCGACGCTGGTGTTTTACCCAAAGAAAAATGCGATTTAATTGGACAAGTATGTGACGAAATATTAGCCGGTAAATTAGATGATCAATTTCCTTTAGTCGTATGGCAAACAGGTAGTGGTACCCAAAGCAATATGAACATGAACGAAGTAATTGCTTATCGTGCGCATGTTATCAATGGAGGAAGCTTATTAGATCATGATAAATTTATACACCCGAATGATGATGTAAATAAATCACAATCCTCTAACGATACTTTCCCAACAGCCATGCATATTGCGGCTTACCAAATTTTAAAAGAAATAACCATTCCAGGTATTACTACTTTAAAAAATACATTGGATGCGAAGAGTGCCGATTTCATGCATATTGTAAAAATTGGTCGTACCCATTTTATGGATGCAACACCACTTACCTTAGGGCAAGAAATTAGTGGATATGCAAGCCAATTAAAGCATGGCTTAAAAGCCATTGAAAATACATTAGCGCACTTAAGTGAATTAGCATTAGGTGGCACTGCAGTGGGTACGGGTATTAATACACCCAAAGGGTATTCAGAAAATGTAGCAAAGCATATTGCTAAGCTCACAGGACTTCCATTTATCACTGCTGAAAATAAATTTGAAGCACTCGCGGCACATGATGCAATTGTTGAATCACATGGCGCATTAAAAACAGTAGCCGTAAGCTTAATGAAAATCGCCAACGATGTGCGTATGCTTTCTTCAGGACCAAGAAGTGGAATTGGCGAAATTTTTATTCCTGACAATGAACCAGGATCTTCCATCATGCCTGGCAAAGTGAATCCTACCCAATCTGAAGCATTAACTATGATTGCAGCACAGGTAATGGGCAATGATGTTGCCATTAATATTGGCGGCTCCATGGGTCACTTTGAATTGAACGTATTTAAACCAGTCATGATTTATAATTTCTTACATAGTGCAAGATTAATTGGAGATGGCTGTATGAGCTTCAATGAAAAATGCGCGATTGGTTTAGCACCGATCGAAGCTAATATCAATAAGCACGTGAACAATAGTTTAATGTTAGTGACCTCATTAAATACAAAAATTGGTTATTACAAATCGGCAGAGATCGCACAAAAAGCACATAAGGAAGGAACCACATTAAAAGAAATGGCGGTGAAATTAGGCTACGTTACCCCTGAAGAATTTGATGCATGGGTCATCCCTAAAGATATGGTCGGGTTGTAATCATTAAGTTTTAGAGTTGAATATTGTATTTCACTCCTGAACTTTGAGCCATAGCGT
>DOMR01000238.1:13610-14358 GCA_003509845.1 Chitinophagaceae bacterium
GAATTTATAAATTTTAGCGTTAAATGGCGAGCAGAGAAGGATGAAATATAATATTCAAACCAAACTATTAATGAACGCGCTCTCCATTCAAATAAGTACGCTTCACTTTTATTTGTAAAATACTATCCGCAGGCACAATCATTAAGTTTTTATCCAGGATAATAAAATCAGCTTTCTTCCCTACTTCTAAGGAACCCACTTGTTTTTCCATGCGATTTGCTTTTGCTGCCCAAATAGTCATACCTCGAATGGTTTGTTCTCTTGTCAACGCATTTTCCATTTGAAAACCACCTGCAGGAAAACCTTTACTATCCTGTCTTGCCACTGCTGCTAAAAAAGTTTTAAATGGATTAATTTCTTCTACGGGAAAATCTGTTCCCAAAGGAAGCCATCCATTTTCATTTAACAATTGTTTGAAAGCATAGCCTCCTTTTAATCTTTCCGCACCTAATCTATCCCCTGCCCAATACATATCACTGGTCGCGTGCGTTGGCTGTACCGAAGGCACAATACTATTCTCTCCAAACAAATGAAAATCGGAAGGATGGATAATTTGTGCATGTTCTATTCTCCAACGTTTGTCATTCTTCCCTTTTAAATATTTCGCATACACATTTAATATGGTACGATTTGCACTATCCCCAATCGCATGCGTACACATTTGAAAATCGGTATTAATTAATTGTGCAGCCAATGAATCAAAATGTGCTTGACTACTTAATAAAAAGCCCGACCAGCCTGCTTTATC
>DOMR01000238.1:14483-14783 GCA_003509845.1 Chitinophagaceae bacterium
ACTGTAGGATTCAGGTTTGTCACTCAGCATTACATACAAACGCATTTTTAAATCATTGCTTTTTTGCAACGCATCCACTTGATCAATATCAGCTGGACTTAATCCACAATCAGTAATGGTCGTTAATCCTGTTGCAAAACAATTTTGCTGGGCGCTGATTAACCAATTTTTATAATCCTCCTTGGTAACAGGGGGCATTATTTTATCAACCACACTTACTGCATTATCTACAAGCAATCCAGTTAATTTTCCATCTAGGGTTAAAAACTGTCCGCCTTCCATGGTTTGACCTGGCTTTAC
>DOMR01000038.1:0-168 GCA_003509845.1 Chitinophagaceae bacterium
TCGACTCCCCTCGACTCCACATTTGCAAATAACTCCTCGAATTTTTAAATATGAATTCAGGAGTTATTTGTTTTAACCCAGTTCGCATATGATGAAACATATTTTAAAAAACGAATTTAGCATTGCTTTGGTTGCAGCTATCTTGTTTATTCCATTTTTAGGGAATGT
>DOMR01000038.1:260-1472 GCA_003509845.1 Chitinophagaceae bacterium
ATTATTTTTCGGTTCAAATTAATTTCACCCGTTTTACGGAGAAGCCCCCACTTTTTTTCTGGATGCAGGTTTTGAGTATGAAAGTTTTTGGTGTTAATGAATTTAGTGCGCGTTTCCCCAATGCCATTTGTGGAATTGTAACCTTGGTCGTTTTATTTAGAATAGGAAAGCAAATTTTCAATGAACAGTTTGCGCGCATCTGGGTGATGGTTTATTTGGGCACTTTTGTTACTTTTTTGTATTTCAAAAGTGGTATTATTGATCCTTGGTTTAATTTATTTATTTTCTTAGCCATCTATCATTTCTATTCGTTAACAACTAGCATTGAAGTGCATCGCCTTAAGCAGGCTGTATTAACAGGTTTATTTTTAGGATTGGCAGTATTAACAAAAGGGCCTGTAGCTATTCTAATTGCGCTATTAACCTATCTGGTGATCGTGGTATTGAATCGATTTCGCTTTTTTATTAATGGAAAAGAATTCATGATTGTATTTGCAACCACACTATTGGTTTGCTTTGCATGGTTTGGTGTTGACTTAATTCAAAATGGTCCAAGTTTTTTAATTGAATTTTTGCAGCGACAAATAGCCATTTTTAGTACCAGTGATGCAGATCACGGGGAGCCGTTTTTTTACCATTGGTGGGTATTGTTATTGGGTTGTTTTCCTGCATCCATCTTCTTCATGAAAGGGATGTTTGTGCAGGCGGAACGTAAGGAACAAAAAATGTTCAAGCAATGGATGGTGGTTTTATTTTGGGTTACCTTATTGCTATTTTCAATAGTAAAAACAAAAATTGTTCATTATTCCTCACTTTGCTGGTTTCCCTTAACAGCCATAGCCAGTATGTATCTGTCTGATATTTTTAATAACAAAGTAAGACGAATGCATATTTTTTTCAAATTATTAATAGGCATTATTGGAATTATATTATCCTTGGTTTTAATGGCAATCCCATTTGCATTAATCAATAAAGCAGCTTGGGTGCATTTACTGGATGATCCATTCGCACGCGCCAACTTGCAAGCGGAGGTGCAATGGCATTGGCTCGATGGCGTCGGAGGGATTGTTTTATTAATAGGTGTTTTGTTTTACTTAATCAGTAAGCAAAATAATTTAAAAACAAGTTTGCTTTTTTTAAGTGTGACGGTAAGTTGTTGGTATACTTCAATCATTATTGTGCCAAAAATTGAAGCCATTAGCCAGCGCGCTA
>DOMR01000038.1:1545-2617 GCA_003509845.1 Chitinophagaceae bacterium
GGCTATCGCAGTTACGCACAATATTTTTATTCCAAAAAACAGGCATATAATGCGGAACAAAAAATTAAAATTGACAGTGTATTAGCGGGTGGAAGTTTGCAGCCAGATACGCTAACCACAAAGCAAAAGGAACTTAATTTTAGTCAGTGGGTATTGTATGGTCAAATTGATAAGCCAGCTTATTTTTCAATTAAGATTCAAAATAAGCAAATGTTAGATACCCTGCCTGAATTGAATAAACTATACGAGAAGAACGGGTTTGCTTTTTACAAACGTCTTCCTAAGTAAGCTTATTTAAAATTAGTGCTTGTGTTTGTATATTGGGGAATTGTACAAGCCTAATTGCTTGAAAAAATAGCCAAAGGAAACACCAAGTACGCCAATGCCGTATTGAATACTACGTTTCAAATTAATGGAGGAGGCGTCGTCAAAATATTTGGTAGGGCAGGTTACCTCGCCAATTTCAAATCCCGCATCAAAAATTTGCGCAATCATTTCATTGTCAAAAACAAAATCATCATTATTTGCTTCGTAATTCACCTTTAACAAAACTTCTTTGCTAAATGAACGATAGCCTGTATGATATTCGCTTAACTTCTGGTTCATCAAAATATTCTGCATCAAAGTTAAAATACGATTGGCAATAAATTTATACATCGGCATGCCTCCCTTTAATGCACCTTTCCCTAAAATTCTCGATCCAAAAACAACAGGGTATAAGTCATTCGCAATGATGCTGCTCATTGCTAAAATAAGTTTAGGGGTGTATTGGTAGTCGGGGTGTAACATGACTACGATATCTGCATTTAATTCAAGTGCTTTATTGTAACATGATTTCTGGTTACCGCCATACCCTTTATTTTGGGTATGGGTAATAATGTGCTTTATACCCAAACGCTCTGCTTCAATAACGGTATGATCCTTACTGGCGTCATTCACTAAAATAACATCATCTACAATATCAAATGGGATTTCATTATAAGTTTGCTCTAATGTTTTTTCTGCATTATATGCAGGCATGACCACTACCACTTTTTTACCGTTAATCATTCTCGAAAAATTTAATTAGCAT
>DOMR01000054.1:0-1735 GCA_003509845.1 Chitinophagaceae bacterium
CGCTCAATGGGTATTACTGTTGACGGTAAAGCACCTTGGGAAAACTAATTTTATTCACCACAAATATTAATGAACATGTCATTGACTAAAAAAAGAAAAGTTGCGGTAGCGAAGGTGGATAAGAATAAATTTTATTCCCTTAAAGATGCTTCTACACTTGTAAAAGAAATTAATTGCACAAAATTCGATAGCTCTGTTGATTTACACATTCGTTTAGGTGTAGATCCTAAAAAAGCGGATCAACAAGTGCGTGGTACCGTATCTCTTCCTCATGGAACAGGTCGTACTAAAAAAGTATTGGTATTATGTACACCAGATAAAGAAGCGGCTGCTCGTGAAGCAGGTGCTGATTATGTTGGGTTAGATGAGTTTGTTGCTAAAATTGAAGGCGGTTGGGTTGATATGGATGTAATTATCGCGACACCAGCTGTTATGCCTAAAATTGGTAAATTAGGAAAGGTGTTAGGACCTCGTAACTTAATGCCAAACCCAAAAACTGGTACAGTGACAAATGATGTTGCTGCAGCAGTAAATGAAGTTAAAGGTGGTAAGATTGCATTTAAAGTTGATAAAGCAGGTATCGTGCATGCTTCAATAGGTCGTGTATCTTTTTCTGCTGAAAAAATTGCAGAAAATAGTTCTGAATTATTGAATGCTATTATCAAATTAAAACCATCTTCTTCAAAAGGTACATATTTGAAAGGGGTGAGCATGGCTTCAACAATGAGCCCAGGCATTTCGTTGGAAACAAAATCATTAATGAACTAATCCTGGTGATCCGCAAGGAATTGACCCGGGTAACAAAATAAAATTAGTTATGACCAAAGATCAAAAAAATGAAGTGATTGTACTTTTAAAAGAAAAGTTTAATCAATATAATAACTTCTATATCACAGATACAGAATCTTTGAGCGTAGAACAAATTTCTAATTTACGTCGTACTTGTTTTAGTAAGCAAGTAGAGATGAAAGTGGCTAAAAACACTTTAATCCGTAAAGCATTAGAAAGTTTGGACAGCGAGAAGTATGCAGGTTTGTTTGATTCATTAAACAATGTAACTGCATTAATGTTTTCTGAAAATCCAAAGGATCCAGCTGTGATCATTAGCGCTTTCAGAAAAGTAAATAATGGCGACAGACCTACTTTAAAAGCAGCTTTCATTAATGGTGACATTTTTGTAGGCGATAATTCATTAGTAGCATTAACTAACATTAAGACGAAGAATGAATTAATTGGCGAGGTGATTGGATTATTACAATCTCCAGCTAAGCGCGTAATTGCTGCTTTATTAAACCACGCTGAGAATGGTTCAACTAAAACCGAAACAGAAGTTGTTGCGGCGGCAGTAGAAGTTGCAGTGGAAGAAGTAGCAGCACCAGTTGCAGAAGCAGCACCCGCAGAAGCTCCAGTAGCTGAAGCGCCTGCAGCAGAAGCAGCACCGGAAGCAGCAGCTGAATAAGCGAGCTTCCCAATAAGAATTTTAAATACAGAAGACTCGAATGAGTTTCTGTTTTTATATTGTTAACATAATTTTTTTAAACCTTCCGCTGGAGCATATGCTTTGAAAGCGGAAAAAATTGAAACAACATGGCAGACGTAAAAAAAATAGCCGAACAATTAGTAGGCTTAACAGTGAAAGAAGTACAAGAGTTAGCAGACGTTTTAAAAGCGGACTACGGTATCGAACCAGCAGCAGCAGCAGTCGTTGTAGCAGCAGGTGGTGGTGCTGAAGCAG
>DOMR01000054.1:1860-3012 GCA_003509845.1 Chitinophagaceae bacterium
AAAGATTTAGTTGATGGCGCTCCAAAAGCGATTAAAGAAGGCGTTTCAAGAGCAGAAGCTGATGAAATTGCTGGTAAATTGAAAGAAGCAGGTGCTGAGGTTGAAGTAAAGTAATTTACCCGACTTAGGTCCTAAAAATATAACCCTGACACGAGTAATCGCGTCAGGGTTTTTTGTATGCCAAATTTCCCCATTGTTAAATAAACCTTAAGTTTCGCCAAAGGGGGTAGGAAGGAGGCGATATATTATATATTTCATTTATATACTTATTATTTATATAACAATTAAATACGTATTATAAAACATAAAATATGTCATAATTGCTTATTTTGGCATTTTTTCTCAAAAAATAAGCGAAATCAACGCTTTTGGTACAAAATTTGTTTTTAAAAGTCCTCACCATTCCTTAACTTTGCAATCCTTTATTTTGGGCGTGTAGTATAGTGTTATTGCAGTTCGGCAACGAGTTGTAGTATTTTCTATTTTATACTTGAGAATAATTCTCCCCAAAAATTATATTTCAATAAAACCTGGTTTATACCGTATGTCTACAACAAACTTGAACAAAAGAGTCAACTTTGGTAAAATCAAACACGTTGCCGAAGCACCAGACTTACTTGACATTCAGTTAGAATCTTTCAAAGAATTCTTTCAATTAGAAACAACACCTGATCGCAGAAATGTGGAAGGATTGTTCCGTGTGTTTAAGGAAAATTTTCCTATCACTGACACGCGTAACATTTTCGTTTTAGAATTTTTGGATTATTTTATCGATCCCCCACGCTACACTATTGATGAGTGTATGGAACGTGGTTTAACTTACGCTGTGCCTTTAAAAGCAAAATTGCGTTTAAGTTGTAATGACGAAGAGCACGTTGATTTCCAAACCATCGTACAGGATGTATTCTTAGGAAACATTCCTTACATGACACCGCGCGGAACCTTTGTAATTAATGGTGCTGAGCGTGTAGTGGTTTCTCAATTGCATCGTTCACCAGGTGTGTTCTTTGGACAATCAACACATCCTAACGGAACTAAAATATATTCTGCTCGTGTCATTCCTTTCAAAGGAGCATGGATGGAATTTGCTACTGATATCAACAACGTCATGTATGCTTACATCGACCGTAAGAAAAAATTCCCTGTAACAAC
>DOMR01000054.1:3107-4900 GCA_003509845.1 Chitinophagaceae bacterium
GATGAAGTTAAAGCAGATAAAAAAACTTTAGCAAATCAAATTGGTCGCAAATTAGCTGCGCGTGTTTTAAGAACATGGGTAGAAGATTTTGTGGATGAAGATACAGGTGAGGTAGTAAGTATCGAACGTAATGAAATTGTTTTAGAGCGTGATACTGTACTTGACCAAGATTCAGTAAATCTAATTATTGAAATGGGCGCGAAAAGCGTTTTCATTCAAAAAGAAGATGTGGGTGGTGATTATGCAATCATCTACAACACATTGAATAAGGATACCTCAAACTCTGAGTTGGAAGCGGTACAACATATTTACCGTCAATTAAGAGGTGCGGATGCTCCAGATAATGAAACAGCACGTGGCATTATTGATAAATTATTCTTCTCTGATAAGCGTTATGATTTAGGAGAAGTAGGTCGTTACAAAATCAATAAAAAATTAGGACACGATTTAGGTTTCCAAAAAAAGGTATTAACTAAAAACGATATTATCGAGATTGTTAAATATTTAGTTCGTTTAACCAATGGTAAAGCAGAGGTGGACGATATTGATCATTTAAGCAATCGTCGTGTTCGTACAGTTGGTGAGCAATTGTATGCACAGTTCGGTGTAGGTTTAGCGCGTATGGCGCGTACCATTCGTGAGCGTATGAACGTTCGTGACAATGAGGTATTTACGCCAGTTGATTTGATCAATGCACGTACTTTATCTTCTGTTATTAATTCGTTCTTCGGTACTTCACAGTTATCACAATTCTTAGACCAAACAAATCCATTAAGTGAGATCACGCATAAGCGTCGTATCTCCGCATTAGGACCCGGTGGTTTAAGTCGTGAGCGTGCAGGTTTCGAGGTTCGTGACGTTCACTATTCTCACTACGGTCGTTTATGTACGATTGAAACTCCAGAAGGACCCAACATTGGTTTGATTTCTACTTTGTGTGTACACGCAAAAATCAATGACATGGGCTTCATTCAAACACCTTACCGTAAAGTTGAAAATGGTAAAGTGAACATGAAGAACTTGAGTTACTTAAGTGCAGAGGAAGAAGAAAATAAAAAAATCGCGCAGTCTAATACAAACCTAACTGAGAAGGGTGAGTTTGCTGAAGACAAAGTTGTATCTCGTGATACAGGTGATTTTCCAATATTAGATAAGGAAGAAGTTGAATTTATGGATGTGGCGCCAAATCAGATTGTTGGTTTGAGTGCATCTTTAATTCCTTTCTTAGAGCATGATGATGCGAACCGTGCGTTGATGGGATCAAACATGCAACGTCAAGCGGTACCGTTAATTCGTCCAGAAGTTCCAATTGTTGGAACTGGTTTGGAAGGAAAGGCGGCACGTGATGCGCGTATTCAATTACATTCTGATGGCGATGGCGTTATCGAATTTGTGGATGCGAATGAAATTCATGTTCGTTACAGCAGAAATGAAATGGATCGTTTAGTTAGCTTTAATGAGGACTTAATTATTTATAAATTAACTAAGTTCATCAAAACCAACCAATCTACTTGTATCAACTTGCGTCCTGCTGTTAAAAAAGGACAAAAGGTGAAAAAAGGTGATTTCTTAACGGAAGGTTATGCGACTAAAGATGGTGAAGTTGCATTGGGTCGTAACTTACAAGTGGCGTTCATGCCATGGAAGGGTTACAACTTTGAGGATGCGATTGTAATCAGCGAAAGAGTAGTACGTGAAGATTTATTTACATCAATACATATTGATGAATATGAATTAGAAGTACGTGATACGAAATTAGGAGAGGAAGAATTAACTTCTGATATCCCGAACGT
>DOMR01000054.1:4970-7289 GCA_003509845.1 Chitinophagaceae bacterium
GCTACCGTGAAGGAAGGTGATATATTAATAGGTAAGATTACTCCTAAAGGAGAATCTGATCCAACACCAGAAGAAAAATTATTGCGTGCCATCTTTGGTGACAAAGCAGGTGATGCAAAAGATGCTTCTTTAAAAGCACCTAATGGAACAGAGGGTGTGGTGATTGATAAAAAATTATTCCAACGCGCTAAAAAAGATAAAAGTGGTAAAGTGCGTGAAAAAGCATTGTTAGATAAAGTTGAAAAAGTACACGAGCAAAATGATATTTCTTTAAAAGAATTGTTAGTTGAAAAATTACAAACTTTATTGAAGGATCAAGTTACGCCTGGTGTGGTTAACAACTTTGGTGAAACATTAATTCCAAAAGGAAGCAAGTTCAATCCTAAAAATTTAGCACCTATTGATTATCAAAACGTAAATCCATTAGGATGGACGGGTGATAAAAAAGTAGATGACTTAGTAAACACCTTATTGCATAATTATAGCATTAAGTATAATGAAGAATTAGGTCGTTACAAGCGTGAGAAGTTCAACATTTCAATTGGTGATGAATTACCAGCAGGTGTGTTGAAATTAGCTAAAGTTTATTTAGCTGTTAAGCGTAAATTAAAAGTGGGTGATAAAATGGCGGGCCGTCACGGTAACAAAGGTATTGTTGCTAAGATTGTGCGTCATGAGGATATGCCATTCATGGAAGATGGAACACCAGTGGATATTGTATTGAATCCATTAGGGGTACCTTCTCGTATGAACTTAGGTCAAATCTATGAAACCATTTTAGGCTGGACTGGTAAAAAATTAGGCGTAAAATTTGCAACTCCAATTTTTGATGGTGCGAGCACTACTGAAATTGAAGACCTATGTGTTAAAGCAAATATTCCTCATAACGGACATACTTATTTGTATGATGGAGAAACGGGAGATCGTTTCCACCAAAAAACATCAGTAGGTATTATCTATATGATTAAGTTACATCACATGGTGGATGATAAAATGCATGCGCGTAGTATCGGACCATACAGTTTAATCACACAACAGCCGTTAGGTGGTAAAGCACAGTTTGGTGGACAACGTTTCGGAGAGATGGAGGTTTGGGCATTGGAAGCATATGGTGCCGCTAACATCTTACAAGAATTGTTGACACTTAAATCTGATGATATCATTGGCCGTGCTAAAACATATGAAGCGATTGTTAAAGGAGAAAATATCCCTAAAGCGGGTATTCCTGAATCATTCAATGTATTAGTACATGAGTTGAGAGGATTAGGATTAGATTTAAAATTTGATTAATACCCAATTGAATATTTAGTAAAATAAAAATTCAATCGATTAACACCACATTCTTAAAAATGTACCGGGATAAAAACCGGGACTAAATGAATAAAAAATATGGCATTCAAAAAAGAGAATAGACAACGTCCAGCTTTTTCACAGATCACCATTAGTTTGGCATCTCCAGACAGTATCTTAGAAAGAAGCTTTGGTGAAGTTTTAAAACCTGAAACCATTAATTATCGTACTTACAAACCAGAAAGAGATGGTCTTTTCTGTGAGCGTATCTTTGGTCCAGTAAAGGATTATGAGTGTGCTTGTGGAAAATATAAGCGTATCCGTTATAAGGGTATTGTTTGTGATCGTTGTGGTGTTGAAGTAACCGAGAAAAAAGTGCGTCGTGAGCGTATGGGTCACATTAAATTAGTGGTACCTGTCGTGCACATCTGGTATTTTAAAAGTTTGCCAAATAAAATTGGCTACTTATTAGGAATGAGTTCTAAGAAATTAGAAACTATCATTTATTATGAGCGTTATGTAGTTATTCAACCAGGTATTAAGGATAATTTAAAAGTAGCTGATTTATTAACGGAGGAAGAGTACCTTGATTTATTAGATACTTTACCAAAGGAAAATCAATACTTACCTGATGACGATCCTCAAAAGTTCGTTGCGAAAATGGGTGCGGATGCAGTCCATGATTTATTAGGTTTATTAGACTTAGATGAATTAAGTTTCTCTTTGCGTAATGCAGCGGCGAACGAAACATCTCAACAAAGAAAAGCAGATGCTTTAAAGCGTTTGAGTGTGGTTGAATCTTTCCGTGAAGCAAAAACACATATCACTAACCAACCAGAGTGGATGGTGATGAAATATATTCCAGTTATTCCACCAGAATTGCGTCCATTAGTGCCATTGGATGGCGGTCGTTTTGCAAGTTCTGATTTGAATGACTTATATCGTCGTGTGATTATTCGTAACAACCGTTTAAAGCGTTTGTTAGAAATTAAAGCACCTGAAGTTATCTTACGTAATGAAAAACGTATG
>DOMR01000054.1:7413-7709 GCA_003509845.1 Chitinophagaceae bacterium
CAAGGTCGTTTCCGTCAAAACTTATTAGGTAAGCGTGTGGATTATTCTGGTCGTTCTGTAATCGTGGTAGGACCAGATTTAAAAATGCATGAGTGTGGATTACCGAAGGATATGGCTGCAGAATTATTTAAGCCATTTATTATTCGTAAATTAATTGAAAGAGGTATCGTTAAAACGGTGAAGTCGGCTAAGAAATTAGTTGATAAAAAAGAAGCCATCATTTGGGATATCTTAGAAAATATATTGAAAGGACATCCAGTGATGTTAAACCGTGCCCCAACATTGCACCGTTTATC
>DOMR01000054.1:7809-7929 GCA_003509845.1 Chitinophagaceae bacterium
GATGGTGACCAAATGGCGGTGCATGTACCTTTAAGCCATGCATCTATCTTAGAAGCACAATTATTGATGTTGTCTTCGCACAATATCTTGAACCCGCAAAATGGTACACCAATCACCCTT